>JAKSVJ010000044.1 GCA_024408015.1 Clostridia bacterium | reverse complement strand
CCATTGCAGCAAGTCCCATACCGATGGCATTTGACATCGATGTTGTCATTGCAAGGGTAGGACAAGTACCAAGAACTAGTACAAGAACAGGATTTTCTTTAATAAGACCTTTTAAAAGAATATTGAGTTTATTCATTTTTCTATTCCTGTCCTTTCAATAGTATTTGTATAGCATTAAATGCGTCATTTACAGCATTCTTATACGCTTTAGATGAAATCGTTGCACCTGAGATTGTGTCAACACTTTCAGTGTCATTCTTTCCAACAAATTGATTTGTGAAATCTTCATTGCCAACCTTGGAGCCAAGTCCAGCAGTTTGAGTTGAACAGTCTATTGTTTTTATATTGACGATTTTTCCGTCGTTATTAAAGCCAACTGCTATTCTAATAATGCCGCCTTTGTAACCTTTAGCTTCAAGAATCATAGCATAACCGCTATTTCCGGAGTCTTTATAAACGTTTACTACAGTTTTAGGTAGATTTTGTGCATCTAATTCCTCAAAACTTGTGGCTGTGCTTAATACTTCTTTTAGAGCAGCATTATTTGCGTTTTTAGTATTTTCTTCAATGACTGGAGCAGTGAAGAAATTAACTACAGCTAATGCCACTGTTATTACAAGACAAATGGAAGTCAAAACAACAATACTTTTTAATGATATATTTTTCATTGTTTCTTACCTCCAAATGGCATTTTTCTTGTCCAATCATTGATATATGGAGTTAAGATGTTCATGAGCAAGATGGAGAATGATATGCCTTCTGGATATGAAGCAAATTGTCTAATCACAACCGTAATGATGCCTGCTCCAATACCAAAAATAACTTTACCCCAAGCAGTTTGAGGAGAAGTAACGTAATCAGTTGCCATAAAGATTGCGCCTAGGAACAAACCACCAGAAAGAATTTGATATACAGGATCAATATCCATTCCGCAAAGTGATAAAATCCAAGAGAACACAAATACTGTGCCAATGAATGTGATTGGAGTGTGCCATGTTATGACTTTTTTTACTAATAGGTAAACTAATCCAATCAACAAAGCGAGTTTGCAAGTTTCACCAATACAACCGTTATACTTACCTAGGAACATATCAGTTAGTGATGGTAGAAATTCTTTTGGCATTTCTAGTGGAGTAGCACCAGTAAGAGTGTCAACTTTAGTTGCGCTTGAAATAATGTCATATTTTGATGTGAAGTTTGACATTGCCGAACTAAATGATATGAATAAGAATATTCGTCCGGTCAATGCAGGATTTGCAAAATTCTTTCCAATACCGCCAAAGAGCATTTTAACAACTACGATTGCGAATATTGAACCTAGAGCAACTTCCCATAAAGGCATCGTTGATGGCAAGTTAAGAGCTAAAATCAAACCGGTAACGACTGCTGATAAATCCTTGATCGTGGATTTTCTTTTACATATCAACTCAAAAAAGTATTCTGATAATACGCTTGAAGCAATTGCAACTGCGATTACTAATAGACGTCTAAAACCGAATATAAATACAGAGGCAACTACTACAGGCAATAGAGCGATTATTACATCGAGCATTACTTTTGTTGTTGTATTGCCTGATTTCACGTGAGGTGAAGGGGATACAAGTAATTTGCTCATTCTACTTTACCTCCTTTTTTGAATTTTGATATGTTCTCAACATACCTTTTGCTAATTTATTTTGTTGAACTAGTTCTTTATTTGCAGGACAAACATAAGAACAACATCCACATTCCATACAAAGATTAACTTTTAATTTTTCCAGTTCTTCCGGCTTATTTAGTTTGTATGCACGTGATATTTCAAATGGCATGAGTCCCAATGGGCAAGTTCTATAACAAGTGCCACATTTTATGCATTCTGTTATCTCAGGAATTTTTACTTCACTTTCTGATAAAGCAAGAACCGCATTGGTTTGTTTTAAAACTGGTGCTTCCATATCTGGAATAGCATTACCCATCATTAAACCACCATAAAGAATTTGTTTTGGTTCTGTTTTGAATCCACCGCAATAGTCAAATAAATATTTAACTGGTGTGCCAATTTGTGCTATAACATTTTTTCTATTTGCAACACTAGTTCCATCAACTGTAATGCATTTTTCAACTATAGGCATGCCAGTTTTAATGTATTTTGCAATAGAGGCTAGTGTGGTTACATTAATAACTATGACACCATGGTTTAGTGGAAGAGCACCTTCTGCAATGATTCGACCAGTAGTATTGTAAACTAATACTTTTTCGCCTCCTTGCGGATACAAAGCGGGAAGTGGTTTAATTGTAATATTGTCATTTTTTATAGCATTCTTGATTGAATTGATGCATTGAGGTTTGTTCTTCTCAATGCCAATAATAGCCTTTGGTACATTTATGTACTTCATAACTAGTTCTAGTCCTTCAATGACTAAATCAGCTTCAAGTAACATTGTCTGTGTATCAGAAGTAATATAAGGTTCACATTCTGCGCCATTAACAACAATTGTGTCAATTTTGCCATCTGGAACATTGAATTTTGCATATGTTGGGAAACCTGCACCACCATAGCCAACGATTCCGCTAAGTCTAACAGCTTCAATAAAATCTTCCTTGCCTGTTATTGTTGGTGGAACTACGCTCTCATCGATATCATTTTCACCATTTGATTCGATGTTTATATAAGTAGTGGTACCTAAACTTGTTTTAACTTCTTCAATCTTTTTTACTATTCCACAAATGCCAGAATAGATAGGTGAAGAGAGTTTGCCGTCCATACCTTTTGCTATAAGAGTTCCAATTTTAACTGCATTTCCAACTGATACAACAGGCACTGCTGGTGCACCTATATGCATTTGTGTAGGAACTCTAATTAGAGCTGGAGTCGGTATGCGCTCCGGAGAGCTATTAGCCGTAAATTTGTTGTGTTTAACGTGTATGCCATGAACTTTGCTGAATAACACAAAAACCTCCTAAATATAAATATATATTATAGTTATATTATATTTGATATATCAACATATTGCAATAGGCATAGCCAAAAAACATGGGTCACAAGATGATTTTTCTTTTACTAAAAAACAAAAAAGAAACTGCGAAATTCACAGTTTCTAAATTGCGTGATTTTAATGCGCTAAAAAATAACAGAAAATATAAATTCTTTAGCCAAATATCGGTAATTTAATTGCTTGTTTTCACTACAGTAAAAGTGTTGAGAGAATCGTCGCTTGATAGGACATTTGCTCCCATGTCTTTGAGTGATTTAACCAAATTTATTGTGCTGTCATCTATGATTTCGCCTGGAACCAATATCATGTGGTAAAAGTCTTTTACCCACAAATATTCAGCAGAAATGCGTTCGTCAGCTTCGCCAGAAAATATTTCCTCGACCATTTGTGAAAGCGCTATTGCTGGAGATAACTTGTATTCTGGATTTTTATCATTATCTGCAATACTTGCAACGTTGTTTCTCGACGCTTTTGCATCAATAGAATGAATTAACTTAACAAGGGCAGAAACATCTTTGTTGGAAATGTTCATTTGGATTTTTATTGAAGCATAGTGCTCATTAGAGGAGATTACGTTGTATTTATTCTTTCTTAGTATTCTGCCGATTTTAAAACCATTGTATTGAGTAGATTCCGTGTAGATATTAATGACACTTTTGTCAAATGAATATATACACTCGTGTTCGTCTTTATTGTTATTAGAAAAAAGTATTTCTAAGTTTTTTAAATCACTAAATTTTGAATTTAGTAGTTCTATTCTTTTACTCCAATCAGAGTAAATAGCGTTTTTAACTAATGACAAATCAATCATTTCAGCAAGATATGTTATAATCTTGTTTGATATTACTGTATTTGTTAGAGACATAAGCATTTCCAATAGTTTTTTGTCATTTGAGTTATTGGAATGAATGATTGAAATTTCAGCGTCAGGACAAAAAGGAACTTTTATTGAGTGTATTGCTATGTTTATATTTTCATTTATGCATGATCCTGCAAAATAGTCATATAAACCTAAGTGTGTTCCAAGAGATTCGTCAACTATGATATTGACGCTTTTAGATTTGCAAACCTCAGCTATCGATTTAACATCAGATATTATACCTTCATGAGTTGGGCTTTGAATAACAACGAGTTTAATATTTGGGTTTAAATCCAATATAGAGTCGACATAATCTGGATTTATTGAACCATAAAAACCATATTTTGTATCTTTTTGAGGATTGATATAAAGAGGATTCAACTCAAATAGTTCGATGGCCTTATAAACTGCCATGCTACTATCTCTTAATACAAGAACAGAATCTTTTTTTGAAGTGAGGGAATACATGGCTGCAATCATAGCATTACCATAGTTTCCCGTGACTATGTGTACGTGTTCTGTTTTTCTCATTTCGGCTATTTTGTTTTCAATAACATCAATTCCAACATTGATAGGTTTTGATTTGCCTTTGTATATATTATTCAGTTTTTTGAGTCTATTGTAAGCGGAAAATGTATCGATGAGTTTCATAAGCAATCCTCCAAGGATATAATACCATTTTATTATTGCTATTGCAAACCTTTTCGTGATTTTTTGTTGACTTTTTGCTTAAAAAAATATATCATATATTTATATTTATTTACATTGGGAGCACGAACATTGAAACTATCACAAACTAATGGATCACTTTTGGGTTTGGGTCTCACAGAAGAGGAAAGCGTTGGCGCTTTAGCAAAAGCAGGTTTTAAATGTATTGATGTATCACTATTTACACGTTTTTTTAGTGGTTCGCCATATTGGGATGATAATAGTGTTGATGATATCAAAAAGAGATATAAAGAAGCATTTGAAAAATATGGCGTTACTCCGGTGCAATCTCATGAACCTGCTGGAAATGCAATTGGTGATGATGGTGGAGAGTATTTTTTCAAGAAGACTTCTCGCGCGGTTAAAATTGCAGGACAATTAGGTTGTCCATCAATAACAATACATCCAGGCTCCGCAAATGGTGTAAAGTTATCAGAAGATGAATTCATAACAAGGAATGTCAGATCAATTAGCCGTTTGATTCCTTTAGCTGATGAGTACAATATTGATTTGTTAATTGAAAATATAGGAATTCCAAAAGATAATTATTTTGTTAGAAATGCAAGTGAGTTATCTAATTTGGTAGATGCTTTCAATAGCAATAGAGTATATGCAAACTGGGATGTTGGCCATGCATATTTAAATGGTTGCGATCAATATGAAAGCATCATGGCTCTTGGTAAGAGACTCAAAGGTATTCATGTCCACGACAATAGGGGCTACTTTGCAGCATCTTCACGCACGGATTTACATGTGATTCCTTATCTTGGTTACATAGATTTCGATAGTGTAATGCGTGGACTAATTGATGTTGGATATAAGGGAACAATGAATTTTGAAGTTGACCTTCCAACTTCTAGAGGCGAGTCATCAGGTCCATTGTCAAAAATTAGCGTAGATGATGCCACATTGTATAATACATTACTATATAAAATCGGAGAGAGAATGCTAAAGACGTACGGCATATATGAGTATTAATTTTCAGAAAGGAGCGCCACAGAAAGCGAATATCGTTTAATGGAGAAAGTTTTATATAAGCCACAAACCGGTGGCGAAGTAACAGTTACATCGTCAAAATCTGATATCCATAGAGCTTTGATATGTTCATCATTGTGTAATAGTAGAACAAAAATCATATGTAAATGTGATAGTGAAGATAATAAAATTACAGCCGAAGCGATGAACACTCTAGGTGCAAAAATCAGTGCCAATAAAGATGGTTTTGATGTAAAACCTATATCTGGATTGAAGTCCGGTGTAACACTTAACTGTGGAAACTCAGCTTCAACTCTAAGATTATTACTTCCAGTAGTAGCATCACTAGGCAACAAATGTGACTTTTTGATGAGCAAAGAACTTGAATCAAGACCGATTTCTGATTTGTGTACAGAGCTTATTGGACACGGAGCTGGAATCACTATGGGAAACCCAATGAAACTTCTCGGTGGATTGTTTCCAGGGGATTATTTGATTCCGGGTCGTATATCATCACAATTTGCAAGTGGTTTACTTATAGCATTGAGTATGATTGGCGGATCTCTTGAAATTACAGATGGACTCGAAAATAGACCATTTTTTGAAGAGACTCTTGATACATTGGGCAAATTTGGCGCAAAAATCAATTATGATGGTACAAAATACTGGGTTTCTAGATTATTCCCATTTGTTTCTAATGGGGAATATGTCGTTGAAGGAGACTGGTCAGAAGCTGCTTGGTTGTTATGTGCTGGTGTTATAGGTAAGAACCCAATAAAAGTGAATGGCATAAATCCTAAGTCTAAACAAGGTAGTAGAGCAATCGTAACTATTTTGAAAGCTATGGGTGCTAGAATAGAAGTGTTTGAGGATTGTGCAGTTGCATATCCTTCAAAATTACATGGAATTGAAATCAATACAAGAAGTTGTCCGGATATAGTTCCAATACTTGCTGTAATTGGATGCGTGGCTGAGGGTGATAGTATATTCCATGGCATTGATAATCGAATATTAAAAGAGAGCAGCCGAGTAGAATCAATCGAAAAAATGATTGTTGCTCTTGGCGGTACTGTTAGATCAAGGGAAGGCGTTATAGCAATCAGTCATTCAAGACTCGTTGGTGGTATTGTTGATACATTGGACCATAGAGTTGCAATGAGTGGCGCATTGGCCTCAATAGTATGTGACGGTTCAGTTACAATTACAAATCCTGAATGTGTTTCGAAATCACATAAAGGATTCTGGGATGAGTTTACAAAAATTTCAAAAATATAAAGTTGGTAATTATGGCAAACAAAAACTTAAACGAGTTGAGAACTCAAATCGACGAATGTGATAGAGCAATAGCTGAAGCATTTGCAAAAAGAATGGCGATTTCAGGCGAAATTGCAAAGTATAAGGTTGAAAACAACATCTCATTGTTGGACTTGAATAGAGAAGAAGAACTTATTTCAAATATCTCTAAACTTGTTCCTGATGTTGCGAATGAAATTCCTACACTATATTCAACAATCTTGTCTCTTTCAAGAAATAAACAAGAACGTGATTATGGTCTTGATGGCGGAAATGACATGTCAACTGAATTCTTGAAAAAACTTCCAATTCCTATGGAAGTAAAATCAAAATATCATCTTTCGGCAACTGCAACTGCAAAGAAAGCTGAAAATGATAAAGAAATAGCAGATGTTATTACAGGCGCATCAAAAAAGAAAATTCTTGTAATTGGTCCTTGTTCTGCTGATAGAGCTGATGCTGTAAAAGAATACTGTGGAAGACTAGCTGATATTCAAAAACAAGTCAAAGATCAGTTAATTCTTATTGCTAGAGTATATACAGCAAAACCTAGAACAAACGGTGATGGATATAAGGGTCTTATTCATCAACCAGATAGAATCAATAATGATATCTTTAGTGGTATTTATGCAGCTAGAAAACTTGACGCTGACATTATTGAAGAATTTGGTATACCAGTAGCTGATGAACTTCTATATACAAGTAACTATAGATTCTTCTCAGACTTGCTATCATATGTTGCAGTTGGCGCTAGATCAAGCGAAGACCAAGAGCATAGATTTGTTGCCAGTGGTATTAAAGTTCCTGTAGGTATGAAAAATACTTCTGGTGGTGATATGGCTACTGCAATCAACTCTGTTTATGCAGCTCAAAATCCACACGACTTTATATATAGAAACTGGGAAGTATCAACTAAGGGTAATCCTCTTTGTCATACTATTCTTAGAGGTTATACAAATGAAGGAAAGAGCTATCCTAACTATGATAGAGACAGCATTTTGAAGTTATGTCATTTGTACGAAGAAAAGGGACTCCCAAACCCTGGATTCGTTGTTGATACTAACCATGCAAACTCAAACAAGAATTATGCTATGCAACCAGACATTTGT
>JAKSVJ010000043.1 GCA_024408015.1 Clostridia bacterium | reverse complement strand
CTGAGTATTGGTAGTTCAGATTCAATTAGTTCTCTTCGTTTGTGTATTTCGTTTGTTGTCTTGTTGTACTTTGTTCTAAACAAAAGAAACGATAAAAAAACAACTTATATTGCAAGCATAGGTGAAACAAAAGCACATGGAATTGAAAGTGGCAAAACTAAAAAAGCAGACACAATAGCGTCTGATGTGTATCTTTCAGGAGAAATGTCAATTCCTGCAGCGATAAGGTCAGATACAAGTTTTGCTCTTTTGTTTTCGTTTAGTTTTAATTTTGTCGAAATATATTCGGATAAATCATTTAGTTTTAGATCCAGATTTGATTTTTTCTTAGCGCTACTTCTCTTCTTTAGTTTCTTTTCAAGGTCATTGCTTGAAACATTAAAAATACCGCAAATGAGCATAAAAAGGCCAACAAAAAGAACCATAAAAATCAATAAATAATAGACTAGTCTCATCTTTGCCCCTTTCCGTACTCAATTGGCTTTGTAAACTTCTGGCACAATAATGTTGTAATAAAAATAACAAGTGCGGTTATACCAAGAACTACTTTTCCAATAGTCGTATTTACCAATGCATTAAACCATTCTTCGTTTAGAATCTTAAGTAGAGGGATGTTTGAAAGAACAATCAACACCATAAGATAGAATTCTTTTCTATTTGCCTTCATTTTAGATTCAAGTTCCGAGTTTATGACTCTAAGATCTGTGTATTTTGAAACAATACTCATAAGAGAAAATCTAAGGTTACTGTTATCCTGGCATAATATTAATGTGTCACAATATTCAATAAACGTCTTGTCATCAATTTTCTCTTTTAATTGTCTAATTGCTTGCTTTATATCAGGTGAAATGAACTTTACTTCATTTAAAAAAGACGAAAATATATCCCTAACCGGTGGACGAATGTATTTTATGTTCTCTTCAACAGCTTCTACTATGTCGTTATTTAAAATGTATGAGGATGTAATAACAGACAGTGCAGTTTCGATTTCATCTTTAACCTGCATGTCGTAAATGGCTAAATTGTGAGATAAATACCAAAATGGGATGATAGCAAGTGCAACAGATAATATTGGAGACAAAAACATGTTATCAAAAATAACGCCAAGAATACTACCATCTAAAAGCAAGATGAGGGATATAGCAAGCGCGATTTTAAATTGTTTTTCTTTGCCTAATGAAATAAGAGTTGTTCTAATCTTTATAAGACCAAGATAAAACTTCGGTGTTTTAAGTTTGCCTTTAGCTCTTAGACTTTTTTCACTTAAAGAATCTTTTGTGTTAATAGAGTTTGAAATATCATCAGATATTTTTTCAAGATTTAACCCTAAAGCATAATATATCCCTACGCAAAAAAGAATAAATGAAACAATATTAATTACCATTATCTTTTCCCATCTCCCAATCACTTAAGTTCATTCCATTCACTTCAAATCTCCTGCAAAGTTTTGAAGATGGGATTCTTTTCATTACGTATTTCCCTGTTTTGTTGTCATATTCAAAAAGTGGCGTGTATACTAGCTTTCCGTATTCTTCAACACATTCACATATTTCAATAACTCTTCTTTTACCATCACTCATTCTATGACAAAACACAGTTACAGGAAAAGCCTTGCTCGCAATTTTCAAAAGCACATCCATATCAACATCAAATCGTTTTAAAGATAAAAGCGCAATTCTCTCATGTGCCATCTTCCCTCCGCCACCATGTACTGTTGTTATAACCGTGTGGTCAGTCAAGGATGCCTCAATTGCAGCATATGCTTCAACATCTCTCATCTCCCCAATACAAACAAGATCTGGGTCAAATCTAAGCGATGCCTTAACTAGGTCCTCTTGGGATATGTCTTTGTCCTTGTTATCACTTGGTCTTGTTAAAGTTGATACTACGTTGTTTATAATCTCTCCATTATCGTCTCTTTTTGTTAGGTTTATTTCCCTTGAGCCGGATTCGATTGTAAAGATTCTTTTGTCATTTCCAATTTCATTTACAATAGCATTGAGTAATGTGGTGTTTCCTGATGATGTTCTTCCACAAATAACGATAGATACACCGTGTTCAATACACATAATGAGAAAGTCAGCCATTCTTTTGTCTAGCATCTCACTATCGATAAGCTTATTTATGTCGCATTTTGATTCTGAAATGAATCTTATTGATGCTGCAATTGCGTCATCGTCATTTACAACAGGACTTTTTATAGCTGTAATACGTATATTTTTCCCTATGTTTCCATAAGAAATTGGTGATGAATTATCTATTGTCATGTGGGATGCTCTTAGTAAACGTTTAATTATATCAACAGCATTTTCCCTGCTTCTAAATTTAGGACCTTTTAAAATCTTCCCGTCCTTATATGTAATAGCAACATCTTCCCATGAGTTTATGTTTATCTCCTCAATATCACAAGAAGCAAAATATTCATCAATAACACCATATCCACAAAGCTCACATATCAAGAATTTACTAAGCTTGTCCTTTTCATTTTCAAGTCCATGTTCCTTAATGTACCTAAATATGTATGACTTAACTTCATCAATGCTTTTTTCGTCGTCCAAATACTCAGAATGAGTCTTTATTAGTTCTTTTTGAACATCTCGTAAAATTTCATCGTAATTCATCTAACCCCTGCAAATGCTTTCTTAATTTTTCAATACTCTTTTGGAATTCTTTATCTTTGGGAATAGTAAAGAAAGCTAGTTTTGTCTCGTTTTTTTGTAGTTCTTCGCAATATGGTATTCTTTGTGTCATGTTCTTGATTTTTGATATCCCAGCACTAAATTTACTTGTGTTGTTTATGACATTGATTTTAGTGTTGTATATCTGCTCAACATTTTCTTCGTCCATGAACACGTATGACTTAAAATCCGGCTTTGTAACGCTTATTGGAATGTATTCAAATGAACTTAATCCATCAATGATAAGCTTTCCCATACAGTCATTAGGTTTTACGATGATTAGATAATCGCAAATATTTGTCAAAGTCAAAATGATACTCTTCATTTTTTCTTTTGTAAAACCAAGATCACAGCTTACTTCTTCCCTTTTTGTAAAGCCAACAAACCCTACATTTTTTACCCTAGGGTTTTGCATTATAGCTTTTGCGCAAATATCCTCATCAATTCTTGGCGAATTAAAAAGAGTTTTTAGTGAGTAATTATCATTTAATGAAAATGGAAACATGTATTTAATTTTTGGAAAAGTGGCATGTGGTAACAGTACGATTACATTCAAATTTTTATTCTTTGCAATGTTAAGTGCAAGTTGCGTTGTAATCGTTGTTTTTCCGGAATTATCACTACCGGTAAAAAGATATATTTTAGACATAAATTTTTCCTTTACTTTTAAAATTTTCCTTGTAAGAAATCATCTTGTGTCTTTATGTACTCTCTTGCAACGTCATCATCTCCGTGATAAATGAGCTTTTTTTTCTCTTTGTTTTGTTCTACTTTTGAAATCAACAATTTAGCTTGCTCCTTTGTTAAAATGAGAGTTATCGTTGATACTTTTCCATTAAAATTTTCGCTATCTGAATCATACCCATCATTTCCTGTTGCATTTGAAACATACATATACATAAGTTCTGGCAATATCTTTGAATCCTTGTCATCTTTGTTATATACAATCGCGGTTACAATATCACCCTTTTGAATTTTGTATGAGACAGATTGATACATTTGATTTGTTGGTATGCTCACCTTTATTTTCCCACTTTCAAGGCATTCTTTTTCAAAATCATCCCTATAGTTTTCATCATGTAGTTTTTCTTTAAAGATATAGTCGCCTTTAAACATGTCGCATGCACTAATTTTTCCTACAACATCAGCTTTGTTTTTAATAGCTTCTTTTGGTACAGATGATGCTCTAACACTTACTAGAGTGATGTTTTCATCAGATATAACATCACCTTTTTTAACATTTGTTGTAACAGCTACGACTTTTATCTTTGATTCCGAAATTTTACTAAGTACTGGCGTGAGTAAGAAGGTTATAATAAACGCAAGGACGATACAAATAATACCTATGAATGTTTTTGATTTAAAAAAGTTTGTTTTCATAACTATCCCCCGATTACACTTAAAAGAAAGAATGAAAAAAAGCCAATCGCCAAATATGGTATAAGTGCGAATGGCTCTTTTGAATCTTTTCTTTTGACTCTGTTTTTGATTAAAGTCACAAGGACTCCGAATACAAGTCCTATGGTTAAACCAAAGACCGCATTCGGAAATCCAACTCCAAGCGCTAAGGCAGATCCAAGCTTAATATCCGCACCGCCAATACTATAAGGCTTTATAAAGGCAACAATAAACAAAGGGATAAAAACAGATAGCATCCCTACAATACAATTAACAAATCCCAATCTAAAAATACTTGGAAAAGTAAACCCTAGGGTTAAAAAACTGTACAAGTCCCTTACATTGTGTGTCTTAACATCTGACAACGATGCCATAATTAGTATCGGCGCCAAGAACACAAGCTGAAAAATGCCTAATATTAGCATGTCTTACGCTGCGTAATCAAACATGTCGATGACTGTAGAATCCATAGTTGTCATCACTTCTTTTACAAGTGCATAAACACCTGTGAGAATAAGCGCACCAACAACTACTGCGATGATGATGCCAACAGATTTGTCAACATACATTTCGCCCTTGATATTTGCCAAGGCATTCTTTGATTTGATATATGCTTTTGTGAGACCGTTTGAAATTTTCTTGTTTACGTTTTTAATAAATGTCATAATATTTCCTCCAAATTTTAGACTCCTGTTGTATTTCCTATTCTTTGAGCAATCAATGGTAGGAGTTGCCCATTAAACAGCTCATACAGCCCTGCCATAAGCAGCCCTCCGACCACAACAGATATAATCAAAAGAATAACAGTGTCTACATAAAATTCTCCACGCGTATTCATAACCGGCCGGTTAAATTTAAGTATCTTTTTGTAAAACATCTCTTCTCCTTTCATGAATCCTAAAAGGACCATTGATAAAAAATATTAGTTGAAAATGACGTCCTAAGGATCTGTGGTATCAGCTCATTGCTTGACTGTGGCAATATTGTATCATGTTTCACAAATTAATTTTAGTGTCGCAACGGGAGTCCCAAATCGGTTTTTTTTACCCTAGGGTGCATTTTTTAAGCGTAAAAACTAATCTTAAATGCAATTTGATGTTGACACATCCCACTGCCAAGTGTACACTAAAGCAGGTTTTGCTAGAGCAAATAACACACATAAAAAAAGAGGAATATAACAATGTCAAAACAATTCACTGTTGCCATAATCGGTTGCGGAAATCGCGGATTTGAAGTTTATGGTGCGACTATAAAGAATTATCTCTCAGACAAGTTCAAAGTTGTAGCTGTGTGCGACACTATTGAACTAAGAGCAAATCGTTGCGCAGAACAAGCTGGAATAGGCAAAGACGCAATATATTATGATGAAGATAAGTTTTTTGAGAAGCAACTCGCTGATGTCCTAATTGTAGCTTCTCAAGACCGTGATCATGTTAGAATGGCTCTTAAAGGTCTTAAACTTGGTTACGATATTTTATGTGAAAAACCTATCACAGGCGACAAAGATGAGTGCATAACTCTTCTAGAAGCACAAAAGAAAGCCGGTAAGAAATTCTTTGTAAGCCACGTATTACGTTATGCTCCTGCATTTGTAAAAACAAAAGAAATCATTGACTCTGGTAGAATCGGTAAACTTTTAGCAATTGAATCACTAGAGCAAGTATTCTTTGGTCACTTTGCTCACAGTTTTGTTCGTGGTAACTGGAGAGACGCAGAAGAGACATCTCCTATTATCCTTGCGAAAACATGTCATGATATGGACCTACTACAATGGTACGCAGGCTCAAATTGCAAATCTTTAAGTTCTATGGGTGACTTATCATATTTCAAGGCTGAAAGTGCTCCAAAAGATGCCACAAAGAGATGCCTTGACTGTCCACATGCTGATACATGTTGTTACAGCGCAAAGAAGATATATATTGATCGTTGGAAAAAGAACCCAGAATACAGTTTTACAAAGGTTGCATGCTCTGAAAGACCATTAACAGAAGAAGCTATTAGAAAATCATTGACAGAGGGTCCATACGGAAGATGCGTATTCTATTGCGACAATAATGTATGTGATAACCAATTAACTACTATGACTTTCGAAAATGGCATTCATGCTTCCCTTTCCCTTATGGCATTTACAACACACGGTGGCCGTGTAATGCGTTTCCATGGTTCTCACGGAGATCTCATATTAGACGAAGATAGAGATGAAATAAAGGTTGGCGAATATGGCATAGGCTATGAAACAATAAAGATTTCAGACCTTAATGAATCAGTAAGAATGTCACATGGTGGTGGAGATCTTGGTATTCTCACAACACTTTATGATGTGTTGCTCGGTAATGCTAGTGGCGAAACTACTCTTGAAAGATCGATTGAAAGCCACTTAATGTGCTATGCTGCAGAAGCATCAAGGCTTGAAGGCGGAGCACTAAAATACGTTCACAATTAATTAACCAAATTAATTAAAAGAGGCTGTGGAAATTCCACAGCCTTTTTAGTTTTTAAATACGCCCAGAAGAGAACTCAAAACTCATCTGGGCTTGATTTTTATTTGGTTATTTCAATAGCCAATCAATAAGATTAATCTGCTTTATTCCCTCATGACTGACTTCTCCATCATCCATTGAGAGAACCATTTTTTCGTAATTGTCACCAACCTTTTGGAGTGGAGTCAATTCTCTTGCTCTAACACTTTCCATTGCCATGGATTCCGTAACCTGAACGTAAAGCTTATCTGTCGTATTGGTAGCAATGAAATCAATCTCCAGGTTGTCGAGCTTGCCAATTGCTACGTCGTAACCCCTTCTCAAAAGTTCAATGTAAACGATATTCTCAATAACATGCCCACGGTCCCTGTCTCTTATTCCTAACAGATAATTTCTTAAGCCGATATCGACAACGTAATACTTGCCAAGTGTTCTCAAGTACTCCTTCCCTTTGATGTCAAATCGCTTAATGTCGTAAAAGAAATAAGACTCCAGGAGCGTTTCAATGTAGGCCTGGATGGTATGACCGCTTGGCTTTCCTTTACGTTTACCATCTTCAAGAAGGCCCTCATTAACAAGCGTGTTCCCAATCGAATTAGCTGAAACACTTGAACCGATATTGTCACAAAGGAACAGGATAATTTTTCTAAGCAGAACCGCATCGGTGATCTGTCTTTGGCCTCGTCGTTTTTCTCTTTCCAGGATATCTCTAATGACTACTGTTGAATAAATGCCATCAAGCAGGGTGAATGCTCTATCCTGCTCTAAGCCTACATCAGAAATTCCAGGCATACCACCAAATCGTAAATATGCATCAAACACTTCATTCAAAGAATACTGTGTTCCCGACTCGTCGACGATGACCTTCTTTTCTCCGCCAAATGCACTTTTTACCAGCTTCAGTTCCAGATCATTGAAATGGATGAATTCCTTAAACGATAGTGGAAGCATCTTTATTTCCACACATCTGCCACTAAGATAAGTGGAATACTCTGAGGACAAAAGATAGGCGTTGGATCCGGTAACGTAGATATCACAGTCCAGGTCAACTCTAAATGCATTGATAGCATCTTCCCACTTGTCGATCCTTTGAATCTCATCGAAGAAAAGGTACATCCTCTTTTCGCCGCATTTCCCTTTTACAAAAGAGTAAACTTCATCGGATGTCATGTTCTTGTAATCACCAGACTCAAAATTCATTTCAATAATCTGGTTTTCCTCTATTCCGTTTGCTTTTAGATGTTCAACCATAAGCTTTAAAAGGCTTGATTTGCCGCAGCGTCTAATTCCTGTGACAACCTTGACCGGTTCAGTGTCTTTAAACGCCACCAACTTGTTAAGGTACAAGTCTCTACTCTTTAATTTTCGCTTTGAGTTCATTTGAATACCTCCTTTAACGCATCTTCAGTATAGCACAAACTTCCCGTAAAGTCAAAGTTTTTGCTGTCAATGGCAAAAACTTTTGTTTATTCGCTAGTTTTTGCTCCGTCATAGTTGATGCATTTGTTCATTTCAACGTAAGCGTCAAACCATACGCACCTACAAAAAGTGGTTAAGATGTGGGATGGCTCCACATGTACTCAAAAAAAGCAGAAGTAGCTGCATCAAACTGTTACTTCTGCAATTATTCTAAACCCCGGTGACATTCATGA
>JAKSVJ010000042.1 GCA_024408015.1 Clostridia bacterium | reverse complement strand
ATAATCTTTACCTGCCACATAATATGGCTGAACAAGACTATATGGTCCCATAGTTGTACTTCCATCCTCAGCAAGTGTGCTTACAAGTACTGTAGGCATAGGGAAGAAAAGTGATGTTTGGTAGAAGTTATCTACCACACGTAAGTCTTTAAAACTACTCATGGTCACGCCTCCTTAGATGATGTTATTTATGCTAAAAGTAGTTTATTCAAGATTATTTCAATTTTTTCATATTTTTGGCCGTAAGATGCATGTCTTAATATTGTCTCAGATAAAAATTCTGATAGGTAAGGGTCATAATTTAGATTGAACCTATTTAGCAAATTAGACATTTTGCCAGAAATAGAAAATATTAACATTTGATGTTTATCAGGGCTTTGTGAAACTGGATCTCCCTTGTATTCTGACCAAGCAGGGGAATATCTATTACTGAACTCCTCGATAGCTGTATATAAAGTCTTAATTCCTTCTATAGCTGAAGAGGCTTCAATTGATGCTTTTTCAAATTCTTCGGTTACTTTTTTCCAATCTTCGAGCATTATTGCGGCAACTATCATGTCCTTTGAAGGAAAATAGTTATACAAAGTTCCAAGAGCAACATGACACTCACAAGATATTTTTCTCATTGTTAGTGCTATGTATCCTTCATTTAGAAGCATTTGCTTTGATACTTTTAATATATTGTCTCTTAGATTATCGATGATTTTTGGCATGTAGTCTCCTTTTATGAACGTGTTCATAAAAATAATATAACATATGAGTAAGATGTTTTCAAGAATAAATCGTTAAAAAGGGGAGTGTTTCACAGTCTTTTTACTTAAAAATGGGTTTTAATTGCCTAAAAAGCAAAATAGGCTGTTTTTGTTGACTAATTTTTGAAAGTCAGTTGTATTAAATGATTAGAGCGTCAAAAGTATACTTTTTAGCTCTTGTGAATGAAAAACCATCCACATGCTAGGTCACGACGCATTACGACATATAAGCAGGCTTCGGTCTCCTTTTTGTCTTACATTTAATTTACAAGAAACTTAACATTATTTTTCAACTTGACACCTGAAGGGATTTCGGCTAAAATAAGATTGAATCGAATTATAGCCGAAAAAGGAGGGCGAGAAATGGAATATATTAAGCGAGACCTTGAACAAAAAATTAAAGTTTTAATTGAAGATTATGCATGTATTTTAATTACTGGTCCAAGACAGGTTGGAAAAACAACCGTATTAAAGAATTTGATGGCAAAGGATAGAGAGTATGTAACTTTGGATGATCTAGAAGAAAGAAAGCTGGCAAAGACAGATCCGGCAATGTTTCTTCAAATGCACGGCCTTCCGATTTTTATCGATGAAGTTCAGTATGCTCCGGAATTATTTTCTTACATTAAAATTGAAATAGACAAGGGTGCACCAGCATCATCTTTCTGGTTGACCGGCTCTCAGGCTTTCAAATTGATGGAGCTTGCACAGGAGTCACTTGCCGGAAGAGTGGCAATTCTTCATATGCCTTCCTTGTCACAGCATGAACTTTACGGAAAAGGAGATAATAATCCATTCCAGTTAGATCTTGTGAAATTGAAGAATCGTAAAAAACAAGGTACATGCGCCGATGTGTCTGAGATGTTCCAAAGAATATGGGAAGGATCCCTTCCTGGATATCGGAGCGGAAAATTCAAGGACAGGGAAGTTTTTTACTCTAGTTATGTTCAAACTTATATTGAGCGAGATGTAGGCGAATTGGTCAGTGGTGTGGATAAACTTTTGTTTCAAGACTTTATTCGTGCAACTGCATGTAGAGTTGGACAGGTGTTGAATGTGCATGACATCGCTGGTGATGTTGGTGTGGCAGATGAAACGGCAAAGAGATGGCTTCAGGTCCTTGAAAAATCAGATGTAATCTTTTATCTGAGACCGTATTCAAATAATCTTCTTAAGAGAACTATAAAAACTCCTAAGATGTATTTCTTCGATACTGGACTTGTAGCTTATCTTACTAGATATTCTTCGCCGGAAATTCTGGAAGCTGGAGCTATGAATGGGGCGATTTTGGAGAATTATGTTGTATCAGAGATTCGGAAGTCATACCAGAATAATGCAAGAGAATGCCTACTTTGGTATTACAGGGATAAGGATAGTAAAGAAATCGACATGGTCATTGAGCAGGATGGTGAACTTCATCCAATCGAAATTAAGAAGAGCATAAATCCGGAGGCAAAGATGATTAATTCTTTTGCTGTTCTTGATAAAGGTTCCGTGCCAAGAGGAAAAGGCGCAATAGTTTGCATGAGGCCTGATCTTTCAGCGGTTAATTCGGACAACTATATTGTTCCAATTTGGATGATTTAAAGGAAACCAAGTTTAGTTGTAGTTTAAATACATTTAAGAACATATTGGTGATAAAAGATCCAAATTAAATGTAAGGAAAAAAGCAGGCCGAAGTTTGCTTTTTTGTCTAATGCGTCGTGACCTAGCATGTGGGTGGTTTAACATTCACAAGAGCTAAAAAGGATACCTTTTGACGCTCTAATCATTGACAAACTTTTAAAAAAACTATATATATAAAAAAAACAAAAAAAATGTATCCATTGATTTGTTTTTTTCGTATATATGTTTGAAAAACAATAAAGGAGTGAAATTATGAAAGAAATAAATGAAAAAGACTTAGAAAAGGTAAGCGGTGGTTTTAGCGATAGTGAATTGTCAAGACTGCAAGACATCATAGGCGAAATAGCAGGCTTGGCAGAGGATGCATTTTCAATTAAATCACCAGATCCTAATGCCCAAGATATGTATCTTGCACAACTAATTGAGACTCTAAATATGCATTTAGATTTAGAAGAGCTTGACGCAGCTTTGAATTGTTTTAATGGAGTTGTGAGTTATGTTAACGGAAAGCATCCAGAGATTTCCGATAGAGTTAATATTCTTTATCAAGAATTCATCAGTAAATTTTAATAAAAATTGGAGTTAAACATGATTAGTGAAGTTATTGAATTCCTTAAATCTAACTATGAAGTATCACAAAAGAATGTTGGTAAATACGCATTAATCAAAAAGAATATGATGAAGTTTGATATTTCATCATATGATGTAAAAGGTATAGGCTCGTTCTCTTATGTGAAAATGAGTGGTATGTTTGGTCTTATAAAAATGGATTCTCTCATTTTTACACCATTGTGCGTTGATGCACCGCTTTGGAGTATTGACAGGATGGCAGCTATGGGTAATGATATACTCTATATTGAAGCATATGATTTGACTCTTGAAACAGGAAGAGATTATCCGTCAATTGCTACATTGAAAGAGAAGTATTCATATTTACCAAATGTTGATAGAAAAGAGTATTGGTTCCAAAACCTAATAATAAATGGTACCATTACAAAGAAAGGTAAAAAGCTATCAGCTGAATACAATAAAGTAATGAAAGACTATTGTGAAGCTTTTGTGAAAATAATGGCTGAATCAAAACCTTGCGAAGTCAGTGAAAAAAGAAAACCTGTTCAAGAGTATGTGGATGGCCTATTTGAAAAAGGTTCTCCAACAGTTGAACAGTTTACAAAACTTATGGACAAAGCTGAAACAAAGGATATGTACGAAAGATTTATCTTCAGTTCAAAATAACAAAAAAATCACGGACCGATTGGCCCGTGCTTTTTTATATTCTCAAAATTAGTCAGCGAGAACTGTGATATCGTGTTTGATGATAAGAGTAACGATATCGATGATTTCAACTACCCAGAATACGAAGCCTACAACGCCAAGAGAAGCGCCGAGAGCGATACCAGCTACGAAGAGAACGAGCTGAATGATTCCGCAAATTTTTGAAATCTGGTTTTTGCCGCCGAGTCTGTAAAGACCACCGAGAAGGTTACCAGCAATGATTGTAATGATAAGGCTGATGATCCAATGTTCTTTAACGAATTTTCTAACTGCTGCCATTTTTGTATCTCCTTTGTGAAATTAGTGAATACATTCTACAACAAAATGATATGTTTTTCAATGCAAAATGGAAAAATAATACAAAATGTATGGTGAATTTTTTTTGAAAAATCTAGATGTAGTGTTATTTCTTCTTGTGAACGAGTACTTTTCTTGCTACTGTGATACCAACTTTTATTGGTAAAGGACGTAGTGCCTTGTCAGCTTCTTTGAGTTTTTCTCTAATTGGAAGATGCTGAGGGCAATGTTTTTCACACTTTTCGCATCCTATGCATTGAGAAGCAAATCCTGGCTCGATTCTAAGACCCATGTTTTGAGCGAACTCAAATCTTGCTGCCATTTTCTTGCCTTCCATGTACATAAGGTTATAGAAATGGAAGTTTCCTGGAATATCAACACCTTTAGGGCAAGGCATACAATATCTACAGCCAGTACAACCAACTTTTTCTTTTTCACGGATTATTTTTCTAACTTTATCGATTGTTTCGATGTCTTGTTCTGTGAAACTGCCAGGTTCTGCGCTTGATGCAACTTTGATGTTTTCGTTTACCATATCAAGGCTATTCATGCCTGAAAGAACGCAAGTAACTTCTTTTTGGTTCCATAGCCATCTTAAACCCCATTCAGCAGGGGAGTAGTCTCTTCCACTTTCTTTCATTACTTCCTTAGCTTTTTCAGGAACATTAACAAGTTTACCACCTCTTAATGGTTCCATAATAACTACAGGAATACCTTTTTCATAAGCGGCAAGAAGACCTTTTTTACCAGCTTGGCTGTTTTCGTCAAGGTAGTTATATTGAATTTGACAGAAGTCCCAATCATAGGCATTCAATATCTTTAAAAACATGTCTGTTTCACCATGATAAGAAAAACCAATACTCTTGATTGAACCTTCTTTTTTTCTTTCCTCGATCCATTCTTTTATACCCATGGATTCAAGTTTTTCCCATTCAACATAGTCTGTAAACATGTGCATCAAATAGTAATCGATGTATGTAGTTCTGAGTCTTTTTAACTCTTCATTGAA
Organism: Clostridia bacterium; assembly: GCA_024408015.1. Lineage (GTDB taxonomy): Bacteria > Bacillota > Clostridia > Oscillospirales > CAG-272 > RGIG6816. The sequence goes on along the minus strand of JAKSVJ010000042.1, from coordinate 3,298 downwards.
TGTTTTGTTTACGGCATCTATTGTTTTAACCATATATTGAGGGAGCTTTGTCGCAATAGATACTTTTTCTCTCATACCGAGTTCATCAAGTGCGCGTCCTAAGCATTCTTCGCTGCCAGGGTAGATGTATGCTGTGTCAAAGTAGTTTATTCCTTGATCAATAGCAGTTTTGATCTCACTTTTTGCAAGTTCAAAGTCAATTCCTGCACCTTTTCTTGAGAATCTCATACATCCATATCCAAGTTGGGATATTTTATTGCCATATTTGTCGTTTCTGTAAATCATATTTACCTCATTTTTTGGTTTTTGCAATGGTGAAATTACTAGATGAGAGCTTGTTTTTGTTATTCACGAATATTATATCAATATTCAAAAAAATAGCCAATACTTTTTTGAAATTTTAAGGCTTTAGATTTAATTTGTTTAGAATTACAAGCGTTTTTCATTATTTTCACGTGTTTACAGTTTATTTGCCGTAATTTTTTTGGAATTAATGTCAATTGTTTAATTGATAATTTTGTGATAAACTAATAACGTGAAAAAATAACTTGAAGAGGTGATTTAAATGGTTGATATGTCAACAATTAAGAAATGTGACCCTGAAGTTTACGAGGCCATGGAACTCGAACTTAATCGTCAAAAGAACAATATTGAACTTATCGCAAGTGAGAATATCGTATCTCCTGCTGTTATGGCAGCTATGGGTTCTCATTTAACAAATAAATATGCAGAAGGTTATCCTGGTAAAAGATACTATGGTGGATGTCAATACGTTGATATAGTAGAGAACCTCTCTAGAGATAGAATGAAAGCTATTTTTGGATGTGATCATTGTAATGTTCAGCCACACAGTGGTGCTCAAGCAAACTTTGCAGTATACTTTGCTATGTTAAAACCAGGTGATACAGTTATGGGTATGAACCTTTCACATGGTGGACATTTGACACATGGTAGCCCAGTTAACTTTTCTGGTGTTACATATAACATCGTTCCTTATGGTGTATCTGAAAAGACAGAAGCAATTGATTATGATGAGATGGAAAAGATTGCTCTTGAATGCAAGCCAAAGATGATTGTATCAGGTGCTAGTGCTTATCCAAGAATAATTGACTTTAAACGTATAAGAGAAATTTGCGACAAAGTTGGCGCATATATGATGGTTGATATAGCTCATATTGCAGGCCTTGTTGCTGCAGGACTACACCCATCACCAGTTCCATATGCAGATTTCGTTACAACAACTACACACAAGACTCTAAGAGGCCCTCGTGGTGGCGCTATTATGTGTAAAGAGCAGTATGCTAAGGCAATCGATAAAGCTGTATTCCCAGGTTCACAGGGTGGTCCTTTGATGCACGTTATTGCTGGTAAAGCTGTATGTTTCAAAGAAGCTATGAGCGATGAATTTAAAGCATATCAAGCTCAAATTGTAAAAAATGCTGCAGCTATGGCAAAGAGATTTACTGAAAATGGTATAAAACTTGTTTCTGGTGGCACAGACAATCACGTGATGCTTGTTGACCTTAGAGATAAGAATATGACAGGAAAAGAACTTGAAGCAATGCTTGACGCTGTACATATTACAGTTAACAAGAACACTATTCCTTTTGAGACAACATCACCATTTATTACAAGTGGTATTAGAGTAGGAACACCAGCTGTTACATCTCGTGGCTTTAATGAAAAAGACTGCGAACTTGTTGCTGACCTTATTACTGATATTATTAACAATAAAGAGGCTGCATATGAAAGAGTTATGGCTAAAGTTCAAGAACTCTGTGATAGCCATCCAATATACGCAAATGACATAATTTAACAAGATGAGAGCAGGGCATTTTTAAAGAATGCCTTGTTTTTTGTTAAAAGATGCAAAAAAAATATACCGTTATATCAAAATTGATATACGGGCATTTTATATTATATATTTGCAATTGTTAGCATTAATGATATAATCAAATTATAAAAGATAAAAATTCCATTAAAACACAAGGAGAAATTAAAATGAAAAATTATTTTGATCTCACTGGTAATGTTGCAATCGTAACAGGTTGTTCAACAGGTCTTGGCGTACAGATGGCAAAAGCTCTCGCAAGCCAGGGTTGTAAAATTGTTGCTGTTGCTAGACGTCAGAACCTTATCGACGAAGTAGCTGCAGAAATCACAAAAGAATACGGCGTTGAAGCTATCGGCGTTGCTGCTGATATCACAGATACAGACGCTGTAAATGCTGCTGTTGACACAGTTATGGCAAAATTCGGCAGAGTTGATATCCTTATCAACAACGCTGGTACAGGTGGCGTTGAACCAGCTGAAGAAATGTCAGACGAAACATTCTTCAGAGAAGTTAATATCGACCTTATTGGTACATTCAAATTCGCTCGTGCAGTAGCTAAGAAAGCTATGATTCCTGCTGGTTACGGTAGAATCATCAATATCGCTTCTATGTACGGTCTTGTTGGTAACAAGATTGCTCCTTCATCAGCTTACCATGCTGCTAAGGGTGGCGTTGTTAACTACACAAGAGCACTTGCTGCTGAATGGGGCCAGAAGGGTATCAATGTAAAAGCTATCTGCCCAGGATACTTCTACACACCACTTACAGTAGATACACTTAACAGTGACTTCTTCAAAGCATACGCTAACACAATGATTCCACTTTCACGTTACGGCAACGAAGGCGAACTTGATACAGCTGCACTCTTCCTTTCATCAAGATGTTCTTCATACGTTAACGGTGTTATCATTCCTGTTGACGGTGGTTACACATGTATGTAATTTAGTCTAAGACTAAATCTTTTACAAAAAATTTGGGACTGTGAATTTTTTCACAGTCTCTTTTTTTACTTGTGACTAAGGTTTACTTATTTCGCGCAATTGCAAATGTGCTTTATTTGTGGTACAATGTGAAAAAACAATCTAAGGATTAAAAATGACTAAAGAAGAGAAGTTATTAAAGTTATCTAAAAGAGCTCCTGAACTTGATATATTACGAGGAATAGCCGTACTTTTTATGATTTTTGATCATTTTATGTATGACTGCTATGATATGATGGGGTATTTCTTTTATGATTATGGAAAAACTGAATTCACAAGGGAACTTGTGAGATTTGCCAGAAACTATTGGAACTGGGACGTAAGAGTTGTATTTAGACAGTTTATCTTATTTGTGTTCTTGGGTCTCACTGGTATATGTTGTTCATTCTCAAAAAGCAACCTAAAAAGAGGTTTTAAACTCATGGCTGTAGCCATAGGGTTAACAGTTGCAACATATGGAATAGGTGTAATTACAGGCGATATT
>JAKSVJ010000041.1 GCA_024408015.1 Clostridia bacterium | reverse complement strand
AATTTGTCCCAGTTCTTTCCATCCCAGAAATCCTTATCTACTTTAATTGTATCAACAACATTGCCTACAGTATCCTTAATCTTAATGCTCCAGTCAGATTCATCTATTTCGGTAAATTTAAGCAACTTTCGTCGATCATATTCATAAACTCCCTGCTTAACATTTCCAAGTTCATCGTATGCATCTGGATCTGTAATAAATTCATTGGCAATTGCTGTTCTAAACCCATTGTTAAATGTTAATACATGGTTAGAATCATCAACATCATCTGTCCAGAAGTAGTTAACCTTGATTCCGTTTTCATGACATTGTTTGATGACATCATCAACAAAAGTTTCTTCATAGAACTTGAAGTGAGGTCTATATAATTGAATTTTTTGACAATGATATTTAAGAGCTTTGTCGATAAGTCTATCCATTGGCTTGCCGTCTTTTTCACCAGCGCCTGCACATCTTGCAATATCCGGAGCGAGTCTTTCCAAAGCTTCTAGGATGTATGGGTTGCCTGACATGAAGTAACAATACTGTTCACAGTCATATTTTCTAATGAGGCTAATTATCTTTACAAGAGTTGAATCCGGAAGTGGTTCGAAGTCGTATCTAGATTTAACATGAACATTCATGATTGTTTGACATGCAAATCTCTTTAAGATTTCTTCAAATGTTGCAATTTGAAGTCCTTTGAATTCTTCTGATACCTTAATACCAAAATCATATGACTTGAGTTCAGCTAAAGTCTTTTCTGGAACTACACCAGTACCATTTGATATTCTATCGAGAACTCTATCGTGACAAGAAACGATAACGCCATCAGCACTTTCCCAAAGGTCAAATTCAATTTCTTGAGCGCCTAGACCTATAGCTGCGCCGTAAGCAGGAAGGCTGTTTTCAGGAGCAACTGTGCTAAATCCTCTATGAGCACATACTCTTGGATATGACATTAAACTATCGTTAAGGCAGATGCTAGGGCCTGCTGGACGATAATTCCAAGGTCTTCTTCCTTCTTCAATATATTCATAATGAGCTTTGAGTTTTCCACCGAATCCAGCTGGCTTTAGATATTTTTTGTGTGGATCTATTTCAGCAGAACCAATACCAACCTCATTCATCATCTCGCATAAAATCGTGCCATCTGGAGCAACAATCATACTTGAACCACATACAGGTGAATCTGGTCCAAGGCTAACAGCTGCACGAATGAGATAGCTACATGTGTTGTATGATAAGAATTGTCCGATTATATCCAAAGCTTGGTGTGTGTCTGTTCTTTGGTGAGAAGTACCGATAACTACATCAATATTCTTTCTAGCAAGAGCAGGGAAAGCTTCATAGAAGTAGAAATCGTAACAAGTCATAAAGCCAAATCTAATGCCATCAATTTCGATAACATAAGGTTCAGTAGCTTCATAGCTATATCCTACATCAAGCTGCATTCCACCTTGAGCTTCTGTTTTAACCTCTGATGGTGCTGGATGAGCTTTGAAATACTTACCAACAATTTCACCTTGTCTATTTATAGCATATGTTGTATTTCTATTTCCATTTCCTGCATCATATGAAGCATTAACAAAAACTATAGCATTGCAACGCTTTGCAGTTTCAATTCCTTTTTCAATTATGGATTTGTTATATTTTGCAAGACAAGCATCAAACTCTTTTTTGTTAGTAGCACAAATCGGCACGTCAGAATACTCTGGTGTAACAATTATGTCACAACTTTCGTCGCAACTATCAAGTAAGTCTACAAGACAATCGTAACATTCTTGATCTTTTGTAACATCACTAAGATATTTCGGTTGGAGAACGCAAACTTTCATAAATCTACTCCTAAATTAATTAACAAGTTGCTGAGATTGCTGCGACATTAACACTTGCTGTCATTGCAACCATCATAGCAATTTGCTGAGCTATCATGATAGCAACAATGCTACTCAAAGCAAAGCCTTCAGCTTCAAGTGAGTTGTTTGTATCAATCATGCCAACAAGAATTGCTGCAAACATTCTTCTTTGTTCGCCACTCATATATAGGCCACTAAACAATTTGAATTGTGCGAGATAATCATCAGCGTCCATAATATCTTGAGCAATTTCTTCAGCAGTTTTGCTCTTGATAGCAAGTGAGCCAAGTGCTGTTAGTTCAAAGCCTAAGCTATATGGATGTTTGTTTTCTTTTAGAATGTCAACAATTCTAAGAACCTTATCACATTTGTCTTTAGGTTTACCAGTACCAAGTGCCAAGATATGGCTTAATGACTGTATAGCATTACCATCTCTTCTAAACCAGTTAATTGAAGATTTAGCAATATTGAAGCAATCTTCGATTTCTTGATCTTGAATCTTAATGTTATTTCCGTGAATAGCTAATATTGTAGCAAAAGGATAATCTTCATCAGAAGTTATCAATGGATGATTGTACTTCATCAAATTAAAGATTTCATTAGATTTTTCAATAACCTCAGCTGGATTTTCAATATTGTTTTCCATAAGGATTAATGATGAGATAGTTCTATATTCAACACTGTGGAATATTGATGTTTTTGTGATTGACAATACTTCTTTGAACTTATCAAAATATGCTTTTGGATTTTCAGAAATTGCCATTTTTGTAACAAGAATAGTTTTAACACTGTTTCTAAGTTCTGAGAAAACACTTGTATTTTCTTTTATGATATTTTCACATTCGTTTAGCTTCATCTCATTTACAGGCACACCCTCGCCAGTATATATAAGGCTTGAAGCCATTGTCATTTTATCATTTTCCCATTTGAAGATTTTCTCAAGTTTATCTCTGTTTGATACAAAAGTATCACATAACATTTTCAATTCGTTTTTCATATTACGCCTCATTTAATAAAATTTTATTTTTCAAAGTATGCACACACTTTAGGGAACGCCGGAACAATATCAAAGAATTTATCTATGAATTTGCCCCAAAGTCCAATCATAATTCCATTTAATAGAACAATGATGACAGTACCAACACCGATACCGTTTAGTTTTCCAAAGAAGATCAAAGACATTACAACGGAACCAACTAGGAATATTACATCATAGGAGGTTTTAAAGATTGTCTGTTTTAGGTTATATCTATCAACAACAGCCTTAACAAACAAATCTGTAACTTCAGGCAAGAAATATGACTTGAAGAACATTGCAACAGCAAGTGAAGTTAATACTATGCCAGTGACGAAAAATACAACGCGTAGCACAATATTATCGTGAATAGTTTCTGGGTTAAATATTGGAATAAGTCTCCATAAGTCAAGTATTGCACCATACACAACACTTGTTAGAAAAGCTTGTAAATAGACGAATCTAAATTTTCGTATTACTATACACATAACAACAAGTAGAGCTGCTTGGAATATATATTCCCATTGGCCAACTGTTAAAAATGCGAATTTCAAATGGAGAATTAAGGAAGGTGCAGCAATCATTGATACACCAAAATCTGATGCGATTGTGATTGCAACACTAAATGCAATTAATATTACTGCAAGAACAAATACCAATTCGTTGTAAATCTTTATTTTCTTCATATTAAAAAACTCTATTTCCTGGCTTTCTTGCAATGCCTAATTCTTCTGCAACCTTTGCGACTTGTTCAGCAACAGTAATTGCAACACGTTTGTCGAATGCGTTAGGAATGATGTATTCTTCGTTAAGCTCGTCGTCTGCACAAAGGGATGCAATAGCTCTCGCAGCAGATATTTTCATCTCTTCTACAATTTGTTTTGCTTCAACCATTAATGCTCCTCTAAATAGACCAGGGAATACGAGGACGTTATTTATTTGGTTAGGATAGTCACTTCTACCTGTTGCTATAACTCTAGCACCGCCAGCCTTAGCGTCTTCCGGCATAATTTCAGGAGTAGGATTTGCCATAGCAAATACAACAGCGTCTTTTGCCATTGTGGAAATCATCTCACTTGTGACAATCTTAGGTGCTGATACACCGATGAAAACGTCCTTGTTTTTTATGATTTCTGTAAGTGGACCTTTGTCATGATTTCTATTTGTGATTTTTGCCATTGCTGCTTGAGCTGGGTTCATCCATTCTTCGCCCTCACAGACAGCGCCAAGTTTATCAACAAGTGTAATATCTTTAGGCCCTAATTGTAAGAGAAGTTTGCATATTGAGATTCCTGCAGAGCCAGCACCGTTAATTACGATATTAACGTCTTTCCAATCTTTCTTTACAACTTTAAGAGCATTGATAAGACCTGCTGCAACAACAATAGCTGTTCCGTGCTGATCATCATGGAATACTGGGATATCAAGCTCATTTTTTAGTCTTGTTTCAATTTCAAAGCATCTAGGAGCCGAAATGTCTTCAAGATTAATACCTCCAAATGTTGGGGCAAGGTATTTTACTGTTTTTATTATTTCCTCAGTGTCTTTAGTATCAAGACAAATAGGGAAGGCATCAACGCCACCAAATTCCTTGAATAATACAGCTTTACCTTCCATAACAGGCATTGCAGCTTCAGGACCTATGTCTCCAAGACCAAGAACTGCTGTTCCGTCTGAAACAACTGCAACTGTATGGCTTTTAATTGTGTATTTATACACATCTTCTTTGTTTGTGTGAATCTCACGACAAGGTTGAGCAACACCTGGTGTGTATGCTGTTGAAAGTTCGTCGCGATTTGTAACTGGAACTTTTGAAATAACTTCGAGTTTACCTCTGTTATTCTCACATAGTTCAAGACTAAGTTTTGAATAATCCATTTATTAATCCTCTATTTCTTTTAGTAGTATTTCTTTTGCATAGGAAGTCGCTTTTTCAACACTACCACTAAGGAAAGGATTAGAAACATTTGCAAACTTCAATGTGTTAAGATAGCTTCTGCTACCACCTGTTTTACAGAGATTAAGATAATCGCTCCATGCTTTATCTTTATCTTCTGCCATTTTCTTTTTAAATTCCATTGCACCCATTGTTGTAAGAGTGTAATTGATGTAGTACATAGGGTAGAGGAATATGTGAAGTTTGTGGTACCAATAACCACCACGCTCCATAAATTCGTCACCACCATATTTTCTCCAAGGCATATATTTCTCTTCGAGTTTATGCCATTCATATGTTCTTTCTTTTGGAGTTAGTTCAGGGTGCATATAGCATATATGCTGAAATTCATCTACTGCAACTCCGAATGGAACGAATGTGATTGCTTCCTGAAGATGAGCAAATCTGTATTTATCGGCGTCAGCACCAAAGAAGTCTTCCGCATACGGGTAAGCGAATTGTTCCATTGACATTGAGTGGATTTCTGCAATGTCAGTTGATTCTGAATAATAGTCTGAGATAGGCTGATTTCTCATTGCCATGTAACCGGCGAATGCATGTCCGAGCTCGTGAGTCAAAACTTGCATATCTCCAATTGTTCCATTAAATACAGAGAATACAAATGGAGCTTTAAACTCGTCGAGTGAAGTCATGTATCCTGTAGCAGCTTTACCTGGTTTGTTTTTCAAATCGAGAAGTTCATGATCAATCATGAAGTCTATGAATTCACCAGTTTCAGCACTGATTTTATGATACATCTTTTGAGCTGTTGCAACCATGAAATCATCGTCCCCAATAGGATGAGCATTTCCGTCAGCAAATACTCTCTTTTCATCCCAAGCCATAACATGGTCAATTCCGAGTCTTTTTGCTTGAGCATCATAAAGCTTTTTGCAAAGAGGAACGAGAACTTCTTTAACTTGGTCTCTAAATGAAGCTACATCATCTGGGCCGTAGTCAGTTCTTCCTTGTTGCATATATCCAAGTGGAATGAAGTTTTCAAATCCTAGGTTGCGACCCATTTCATTTCTGATTTTAATGAGTTCATCCCAGATTTCCTCAAGTCTTTTCTCATTTGAACTATAGAAATTTGAATAAGCCTTATATGCAGCTTCTCTTAGATTTCTATCATCATTTTCGAAATATTTAGTAATACCATAAAGGTTAAGAGTTTGACCATTGAAATCAATAGCGCATGTACCCATTATTTTTTGGTATTCTGTTGTCAATTGACTTTCTTTTTGCATCAATGGAATGTTTTTCTCACAAAAACTCTTCTTTTGAAGTTCGATTTTAGAGAATAGCTGTGTTCCATATTCAGCTTCGAGTTCTTTTTTGAATGGGCTATTATATAGAGCCATTGAATAACCTAACTGAACTTGAGCAAGAAGTGGCAAATTTTCGTTGAAAAATGCCATCTCGTCTTCATAAAACTTGTCAGCAGTGTTCAATGTGTTTCTTATATATGCAAGTTGGAGCATTGTCTCAAATGGCTTTATATCAGTGTCTGCTTTAAGCATAACACTTTTAATTGTGTCATAGTCCTTTGCATTATTGATGTCATTTGTCCATGTGACATACATGTTTTTTATGTCGTCAAGATTCGGACGAACATATTCTAAACTTGGAAATTTGAAATCTGTCATAAGATACTCCTATACAAAAAGACTTAAAACAAAAGCTAATACAATTGAAATGACTATGATAGCTTCTGCTGGAACTTTGAAGAATGATAAGACAACAACTATAGCTGATGTTATCATTGCTGCCATTTGATTACCAGTTGAATAAAAGATCGCTGGGAATGTCATGGTTGCTAGTACCGCTGAGGGTACGTAATAAATAAAAGATTTTATGAATCTTGATTTTATTGGTTTTCTTATTAGTACAAGAGGAAGAACTCTTGGAATATAGCTAACAAGAAAAGTAATAATTAGAATATATACAAGTGTCATTGCTAATCCTCCTTTATTGGGAAGAATATTGCGCCAATAAGAGCTGCAACAACCGTGCCTATAATGATCTTAAGACCGGCAGGGCATTGATTAACGACTGGCACATATTCAAATGAAAAAGAGAATACTAAAGCTATGATTATCACAATTTTCATAGGAGTTGATTGTACAAAGTTTGGCATGAAAATTGCAATAAACATTGCATAAAGAGCAATGCCACAAGCATTTAATACATTTGCTGGTAATACTGTTGAAGCAAAAGCTCCAAGCGTAGTACCCAAAAGCCATGCAATAGTTTCTGGAATGATTATTCCTGCCATGAATGCTGGTGTAACGTTTTCTGTTTCATTGATTGCAACACTGAAAGCTTCGTCTGTAACGCCATAACCAATAAGCATTCTTTTCCATGTCGGAATTGATGAATCTAGCCTTTGCGAAAGTGACACTGACATTAAGAAATATCTTAAGTTAATTATTAGTACAGTAACACCAATTTCAATAAGACTTGCAGCTTCTAGCATTAACTTAACACCAGCGAATTGTCCTGCGGATGTTAAGTTTGTGATAGAGAACAAGATTGAAACTAAAGGAGTTACACCATTTGTACAGCAGAACACACCGAAAGCGAATGATGCTGCAATATATCCAATGACGATAGGAATACTTTTCCTAACACCGTTAAAAAATGAAGTCATATTTTCCTTAAATTTCAAATTTATATATTAGCATCATATTGCTATCATGGAACGTGTGAGCTCCGTTATATGATGTTCTTGTCATGATTGTTAGTTTGTTGTTTACGATGATACAACTAGGGTATTGGAAACCACATAGTTCTTCATCAAGGTTTGAATAGTCTATTAATGTTTTTACCTTTTCCCATTCTTTACAATTACTTGATTTATATAGTGAAAGAACATGTCGTGTTCCCTTGTTATTTATCGCTTCATTTCCAATGGCATAAAAAATACCATCAGAATTTTTAATTAATTCAAATTTTGAGTGACCAAATGGTATGTTAATAACTGATGACAATTCCAACTTGTCTTGTGGTCTTGACGCGTTTGCTTTAAGGATATATCCACGGTTTATTCCGCATCTATACATCACATACATGTTTTGATCATCTCCGACAAAAGGAGTACCTTCTATCAAAGAATTCTTAAATAGTGCTGGTTCTGTAATAGTCCAACTGTTACTATCAAGCAAATCATCGTCAATACTTGCGGAAATAAGGCATTGAGCAAAACCGTTATCAGACCAAGAACCGTTTTCAACAGTCAGCCATATTCTTCCGTTGTGTATTAAATGTTTGCAAGGAGCTCTGTGGAATCCAGAACTTCCGCTTCCGAGACCACGCTCAATCACAGTTGGATTTAACCAAGTTTTGCCTTCGTCTTTTGATTCGCTAATTAGTATATCGCCGTATTCTCTTGATAAGCCAAACATATATAGCCTATTTTCTATTGTGAACATATACGACCATTCACAAGGCATTAGATCACACAAGTAAGTCCAAGTTTTTGCATTGTCTACAGATTGGAAAATTGACGTGATACACATTGGAGAACCTGATG
>JAKSVJ010000040.1 GCA_024408015.1 Clostridia bacterium | reverse complement strand
GTGAAGGTTACTCAGCGGTTGAGATGAGCTATTGCATTAGCAAGAATTGCGGAGTCCAATGTGTTACGGGTCAGTGCTCTGATAGCCGTGACATAGAAGAATGAATCGTAAAAGGGTATAAGCGTTGTAAACTCGCTGCAGATATCCAAGCTTACCAAGTAAAGAAATATATCGGTTCTTACATTGCTGCTATGAATGGTGCAGATGCAATCGTATTCACAGCCGGTATGGGTGAAAACTGTCCTGAACTCCGTGAAAGAGTATGTACTGATATGGAATATCTTGGCATCAAGATTGATAACGAAATCAACAAGAAGACATGGCGTCAGTCAAATAACGTTGAACTTTCAACAGCTGATTCTAAAGTTAAAGTTTACGTTATCCCAACAAACGAAGAGCTCGTTATCGCTAGTGATACAGAAGAAATCGTATCAAAAAAATAGATGGAGGATACTATCCGACAATCCTTTCAACTTAATATTAACATTGAACTTGTGCTTATCGTAATTTTCAAACCCGTCGTTTTTGCAATGGGTGAACGAACAAACAACAAAGTCCATTGATAAACAAAACAAGTAAAAATAATCCAAGACAATCTTGGTTATTGTTACTTGTTTTTTTTCGTATATTTTGATTAGAGCGTCAAAAGTTTTAAAAACATTAGCTAAATGATTAGCGCTACAACGTATACCTTTTGACGCTCTAATCATTAAGTCCAATCAAGAATTCTAATTTCATTCATCTTACATGTAAAATGGGGATGTGCACAAACGGCTTGTTTAAAAGTTCCGTTTTTCACAGCCCCTTTTGTTATGAAAAAAAGCACATTAATCAAATCTGGTTAATGTGCCATTTGTTTTTCTATTTTTGAATTTTTGAAGCTGTTAATGTATTCTTCAACAACATTGTTATTGTCATAGGACCACAGCCGCCTGGAACAGGAGTTATATATGATGCTTTATCAACCACAGCGTCGTAGTCAACATCACCACACAACTTACCATTTTCCATTCTATTGATGCCTACATCAATAATCACAGCACCATCCTTAACCATATCTGCCGTAACAAATTTTGGCTTGCCAATTGCAGCAACTAATATATCTGCATTTTTTGTAATTTCGGAAAGGTTTTCAGTTTTTGAATGACATACAGTAACGGTTCCATTCTCTGCCAACAATAATGAGAATAATGGTTTGCCAACTATGTTGCTTCTTCCTAATATACAACAATTCTTTCCAGCAACTTCAATATTGTATCTCTTCAATAATTCCATAACACCAGCTGGTGTACATGGTAAAAATCTTGGAGAACCTATCACAACCTTGCCAACATTTTCATTTGAGAAACAGTCAACATCCTTCTCAACTGATATACGATCAATAACAGATTTTTCATTAATATGTTTTGGCAATGGTAATTGAACCAAAATGCCATTCATATCTTTTCTTTCATTTAGTTCATCAATTTTTGATAGCAATTCTTCTTCTGTTGTTTCTGCAGGAAGTGCAATTATTTCTGATTTGATTCCAACCTCTTCACATGCTCTTCCCTTATTACGTACATACACTTGAGAAGCAGGGTTGTCACCAACTATGATTACTGCTAGACCAGGATTTATACCCTCAGCTTTTAAGCATTCCACTTCTTCTTTTATTTCATTTCTTACTTCTGTCGAAACTTTCTTGCCATCAATTATTATTGCCATCTGATTCGCTTTCCTTTGTGCTATTTTCTTCTTGAATCACAGGTGTTTCCTGTTTTTCTACTGTTTCTTCAACCACAACTTCTTTAACTTTTTTCTTTATGCCCAAAAGAGTTGAAATATAACAATAATCGTCTTCAGCTATTGTTCCTGCTGCGATTAGTTTTTTTCTTTTTGCTCTAAAGAAAATACATAGTGGTACAGAAACCACAAAGCAAATGGCTGCAAGTAGTGATGATACTCTTAATTGTCCAATGTATAATGAGTCTGTTCTTAACATTTCAATAAATGTTCTTCCAAGACCATACCAAGCTACATACCAGAAGAATATCTCACCCTCGAATTTTTTCTTTTTATAGAAAATATTGATTAATGTAAATCCAATAAGATTCCATAATGATTCATATAGGAATGTTGGATGCACATATGTCATGACATATCCTGTTCTATAGTTTTTCAATCCCATTCTTATGAAGATATCAGTTGCACTACCAAATGCTTCACCATTCATGAAATTGCCCCAACGTCCACAAGTCTGCGCTATCATAACGCCTGGAACTATCAAATCGAGTAGCGTGAAAACACTTTGCTTTTTGAAATGGGACACACAAAGAACAGCTAATACACCAAAGATTATTCCTCCGTATATGGCTAGTCCACCTTCCCATATCTTATATATATCTTGAATTGGGGTGTGATAGAACACGCAATAATAAAGTCTTGCGCCAATGACACCAACCGGAATGGTAACTATCGCATAATCTACAACAGTATCAAAATTAATACCACGTTTTCTTCCTCTAAGATAGAAATACAAAACAGCTAAAATCATTCCAAAGCAAATGATAACTCCATACCATTTTACTTCTCTGCCAAATAGATTGAACGCTGTATCGTTTACTTCAAATGGTTCTATTCCTAAACCAGGAAATGAAACCGTTGATACACTAAATAAGTTCATTACTTAAATTCCTTTTTATTTTTTTATGATATGCAAATTATACATTTTTTTGCAAACTTAATCAACAATAAATTAAAAAAGATGTGTCCAAACAGACTTAATCTGTTTTTTCACACCTTTTTTGCGTTTTCTTATAGTCTTTCAAATTCGTCGACGCTTAGTACAAAAATTACTGCACCGCCAACGGTAACTTCTTCCTCAACTGAATGATTCAACATACTGCGGCCAAAAGTTTCACTAGATGGACTTGATTTAACTCTTGTTTTACAATATGTCTTTAATATCCCTTTTAGTTCTGGCAAACGCTCCTCGCTAGTACCAATCAAAAGAGTTGTATTTCCTACCATAAGAAAGCCACCAGTTGTTGAAAGCTGTGTTACAAAAAAGTTTTGTCCTGTAAGTGCTGTTATGGCAGCGCGACTATCATCATTATTAATAACTGTTAATACTAATTTCATAATTATTTCTCCTACATATCGTTTTTCATTATTTTTATAGAATTACTGTCTAGATTATCATAACTTTCGATTTCATATCTGTTATCGTTAGAGTCTTTAATTATTACTCTTCCGTCATATAAAACCTTAATATCTGTACTTGTATTTCTAATGTCAAAGCTGTGAATACCTCTGTCTGTCTCGACAGTCCAAGTAATATTACCATATTTTTCTTTTCTTGCCAAAACTCGTTTGATTTTTGGAAAAATATAATATGCTCCCAAACTTTCTTCAACTGCCTTCATTGAGTCTGGCATAAGATAGTCTAGATTGCGTATTATAGCTATTTCTTTTCCTTCTGAATCAACAAGAGAAATATATTGTCTTGTTCCTGAAACAGGAAATAATCTCAAAGCTTCTACGTGTTCATATGTTGGACCATTAAATAATTCCAATTTTAGCTCGGTAAGACCTGTCCTTGTAAGTCTTGCTTCATCGCCATTTATATAAATACTCTGCATAATTATTACTCCAAGCGTTCTTTTTCTTTTTCAAGTTTTACTTGGTCAGCCATTGATTGGATCATAACAAGTTTGTAATATTTGCCCTTCTTCTCCATCAATTCTTCTGGTGTTCCAAATTCAGCAATTCTACCCTTATCAATTACCATAATTTTATCAGCTTGTTTTAGAGTTGACAATCTATGCGCAATCATCAATGTAGTTCTTCCTTTTACTAGGTGGTTAATAGCATCTTGAATTAATTTTTCAGTTTCAGAGTCAACAGCACTTGTTGCTTCGTCAAGTATCAATACACGAGGATTATTCAAAATAGCTCTTGCTATAGAAATTCTCTGTCTTTCACCACCTGATAGACCCACGCCTCTTTCTCCAAGAATTGTATCATATGCATCTGAATGCTTCATGATAAATGAGTGTGCATTTGCAACATTTGCAGCTGATATTACTTCCTCAATTGATGCATTTGGCTTACCATATGCAATATTGTTGAAAATTGTATCAGAGAACATCATAGCTTCTTGCTGAACGTAACCAACTTGAGATCTAAAGAATCCCATGTCAATTTTCTTTATATCAACTCCATCAAGAAGAATTGTTCCCTCATAGTTATCATAGAATCTCAAGAACAAATTCACAAGAGTTGTTTTGCCAGAACCTGTAGTACCTACAATTCCCACGGATTCACCAGGTTCAATTGTCAAATTGATATTTGACAAAATATTCTTGCTCTTATCATATGAAAAACTTACATGTTTAAATTCAACTTTACCCTTAATATACTCAGGGCAGTTTCCTTTACCGCTATCATTTTCAGGCTCTGCATCAAGAATATCCATAATTCTCTCTGTTGAAGTTAATGCACTTTGATAAGTATCATTAAGACCAGCAAAGAAACTAATAGGACCATAAAACATTGATGTATATGAAATGAATGATACCAAAAGACCTGTTGATATTTCACTATTACCTGTTATTACAGAGTTACCACCTATGTACCAAATCAAAAGTGAGCCACAAGTAACCACAAAAGAAATGATATTCGGGAATATGCTTGACATAGTACCCGCTTTTGTACTAACTCTTCTCCACTCTGCATTTTGTTTATTAAATTTAGCAGCCGCTCTTGCTTCATTAGCAAATGCTTTAACAACTCTAATACAAGGAATACTATCAGTTAGAATAGATGATACCGCTGACCACTTACGCCAAATTCTTCTATAATAAGGTCTAATTCTCTTACCAAATGTTCTAGAAGCAAATACAATAAATGGAACTGGAATAAGAGACAATAATGTTAGTTTCCAGTTCATTGATATCATGATGATTACAATACCAACCGCAAGGAAAGCTTGCGAGAATACTTCTTGAGTGATTCTAAGAATAAATGACTGTAAGTTAGAAGTATCACTACTAATTCTGTTAATAACTGAACCAGTTGACGTTTTATCATAAAAACGCATAGGTAATCGTTGCGCTTTGTCAAACAAATCACTTCTCAAGTGTTCAACAATTCTATCGCCACATCGTCTTAGAATGATTCCTCTAATTGCTAAAACAATATGTTGTGTCGCATATGCTGACAACAAGAATACAACGATCATTAAAACCATTACTTTGTTTTTTGATGGAATAATATCATCAACGAGCATTTTTGTAGCATATGGTGGAATCAACGAAACAGCTGTTGAAATGATTGATAATAAAACAGATGAAATTAATCCCTTAAGTTCAGGAGTTACATATTTTAACAACTTGTGGATAAGTTTTCCTTTTGATGCACAGTTGATGCAATCTGCTCCTGGTCTAATAAGTGGTCTGCCGCATTTAGGACAAGCACAAACTAGATTATTAAATGTCGTTCTAATGGATTCCAAAGCTTCTTCCTCGGAAATGTCAGTTCCCTTTTTCTCAAAGAACTGAACACCTGCATTCATTAATCCAGTCAATGCATGAGTTGCTCTTCCCAAAATAAAGACAGAACCGTCTTTCTTATTTGCCACAAAAACGGCATTACCATACATTCGCTTGAACTTCAATTCTTCAATATCATCATATTTTACAAATATTGGTTCAAATGAATCCTCTTCATCGACGCAGAGAATTCCACTGTCTGTAAAAGATACAACGCTTTGACCATAGTCTCCACTCATCTTCAAGTCACAAACTATTCTAAATAATTCTCGTTCGTCACCAAGTTTTTCATTCAACTTATTTTCGAGTTCAGGCTTATTAATTTTTGTATTTACGATAGGTAGTAATAAATCCATAATTAATAAAATTACCTTTCTTTTTTAAATAACTCTAGCAAGTATACAATCATAAATTTTTTTGTCAACATTAATGAAAGCTTGTAACACAATCGTAACACAATCGAGAGCACCTTAACCGATTTTCATTGACTACACATTTCAAAAAGAGTATAATTACTACAATGACAATACAAATGGAGGTGTTAATTATGCTATTTCTTGTCTGGATTGCAGTAATTATTGCTGCAGTTGTTATTGAAGCAATAACTGTATCTCTCGTTAGTATATGGTTTGTACCGGGCGCAGTTATCGCAATGGTTTTATCTTTCTGTAATGTCCAAATCTACATTCAGATTCTTGTTTTTGCATTGGTTTCTATTGTTACTTTGGTTTTGTCAAAATGCATATTCAAAGTTACATTAAATGAAAAAGCAAGTCCTACTAACGCTGACGCTGTTATTGGCCAAGTAGCCGTTGTAACAGAAACAATCGATAATGTCAATCAAAAAGGAGCAGTTAAAGTTCTTGGTAAAGAATGGTCTGCCCGTTCGAATGACAACTCTACTATCGAAGTTGGCACACAAGTAAAAGTTATTGAAATTAAAGGCGTAAAATTAATATGCCAAACACTTAATTAATCAGGAGGTCAATATTATGCCACCAGTACTAATAGCCCTTGCAATAATTGCATTTATTGTGATCGTTCTAATCATTTCAAACATCCATATCGTTCCACAAGCTAATGCTTATGTAGTAGAAAGACTTGGAACATATCATGCAACTTGGCACACAGGTCTTCATGTTAAGATTCCTTTTGTTGAAAGAATTTCATCAAAAGTATCACTCATGGAGCAAGTTGCAGACTTCCCACCTCAGGCCGTTATCACAAAAGATAACGTTAAGATGCAGGTTGATACTGTAGTATTCTTCCAAATCACAGACTGTAAACTTTACACATATGGTGTTCAAAATCCAATGTCAGCTATTGAAAACTTAACAGCTACAACACTTAGAAACATCATTGGTGATCTTGAACTCGATAGCACACTCACATCAAGAGATATAATCAATACAAAGATGCGTGCCATCCTTGATGAAGCTACAGACCCTTGGGGTATCAAAATCAACAGAGTAGAACTTAAGAACATTATGCCTCCAAAAGAAATTCAAGAGGCAATGGAAAAACAGATGAAAGCTGAGCGTGAACGCCGTGAAGCTATTCTTAGAGCCGAAGGTGAAAAGAATGCTACAATTCTTGTTGCTGAAGGTAAAAAACAAGCCATGATTCTTGATGCTGAAGCTCAGAAGCAACAGCAGATTCTTCTTGCTGAAGCTGATAAGGAAGCTAAAATTCGTAGAGCTGAAGGTGAAGCAGAAGCTATTCTCTCAATTCAAACAGCTACTGCTGAAGGTATTAAAAAACTTAATGAATCTAATCCAACTAAAGAAGTTATTGCAATTCGTAGCTTAGAATCATTTGAAAAAGCTGCTGACGGCAAGGCTACAAAGATTATTATTCCTTCCGAAATTCAGGGAATTGCAGGATTGGCATCTAGCATCACAGAATTAGTTAAAAAAGACTAAAAAAACAAAGCCACCAAAAACGGTGGCTTTTTTGTTACTTCTTATCAGGTGTGTATCTTCTGAATTCACTTCTTCTACATTTTACCCATTCAACAAATGAAATCAGTGTTTCATCAGAAACCATTCTTACATCATAGAATGTTGCAAAGAAGCTTGTGAAAGAACCACCATGATATTTGTCCATAAACTCATGTGTAACAAATTCAAGGTATTCTTGTTTTTTAACTATAGGATAATAATATCTCATCTTACCCTTTTTCTCTGAGTAGATATATCCTTTTTCTATTAGACGGTTTAACATCGTAATTAAAGCAGGAACAGGCCATTCTCTTTCATTACCGATTTTCTCCATTAAGACATTGGTTGTAATCGGTGATGGATTATTCCATATTACCTTCATTACATCAAATTCTGTATCTGGTAATCTCTTCATTGTAAATCCTCCGTCCTTTGATTTGTTGCGTGTATATTATACGAGAGTATAAAACAAATGTCAAGAATTTTCATTCTCATATTTTTTGACAAATCAAAAAAGCCTTAAGACTTCTCAAATTGAGCTGGTCTCAAGGTTTTTCTTTTACTGTTTTGGTAAAAGAGTTGCTATATAAGAAGCAAATCCATGGTCTAAACTTCCTATATTCATATCTCTATATTCCCATAGTGTACCTGTAATATCAACCATATGAAGGAAAAATTCATTGATATCATTTACCAATATATCTGTCCATCCAAGTTTATCCAATAAATCCATTCTCAAATACAAACCAATAAATGCATTTATTGAGCATAGTGGTTTTGTGTAATCCTTGAAATGGTTTTCTATATAGGCTTTTAACTTATTGTATCTACTATCGTTAATATCAACATCCCCAAACAAGCAAGCATAGTC
>JAKSVJ010000004.1 GCA_024408015.1 Clostridia bacterium | reverse complement strand
GGCTTCGTTAAACAGGGCCGGTTTTTCGGTTGACGAAATAAAGAAGGCTTTAAAAACACTTGCAAAAAAATAAATCCAGAAAGTTTTTAAGGCTTTCTGGATTTTCCTTACTTTATAGTGACAAATCTAATAGTTTCTTTTCCTGTTACATAAAAAGGAATATTATTGAACATACCCTCGTAATCAAAATGATTGTGACCAACAAACATTGCTTTTATTAGTTGGCAGTTATTTATGAAATCAATTGTCTTAAGAGTAATATCATCTGGTTTTTGCTGTCTTTGTCTTTTTTCATCATATCTTTTTAGAAGATTCTCTGGTGTACCCACAAGATATGCGCAATCTGATTTGCTCATCATAATATCATAAAGATTTTGTTCGTGAAGAGGACAATGCATAAGAAGAATAATTGGAAGCTGTTTCTCAGCTTCTTTTTTTAGTGCTATATATTGTTCTTCATCATATAGGTAATATGAGTTATCAATAACAACAAAGTTTACACCATTAATAACTTTTGAGTCAAATCTTATGTTGTTATTAAAACAAGCCTGTACTTTATCTAGCGATTGATTTCTATATTCAGCATCTTCCCACGCTTCACCAACATATTGGCTAAATTCATGGTTGCCGGATGCCATAAAAAGATCACAAGAATTTGCAAAGTTTTTAGCTAAGTCGAGATTCTTTATTGATACAAAATCAATAAGGTCACCAGTGTGCATTACTGGCAAGTTTGTTTCTTTTGCAACATCTAATATTTCTTGATAATTTTCCAAAGCTTGTGGAAAAAACTTCGCTCTTTTTCCAGGCAGTGTGTTTTTTCTTTCATTATCGCGTTCATCACATTCAAATATATGAGTATCACTAACGTGAATGAATTTGACTTCTTTTTCTAAGCCTAAATCTAATACAGTATTTAATTTTATCATATCTCTAACTCCGCAAAATATGGAAGGTGATCTGATGCCGTTGACTGGAACGTTCCATGTGACAATACTTTAATTGAAGGCGAAACGAATATATAGTCAATTTTAACATCTGGACAATTTGTAAATTCATGACTTGATGGGAAGGTTTTAATATATGGTTCTCCCATAGCTTGTGCTACATCAATAAGTCTTTCTCTAATTTTGTCCATTAAGAAATCCCATTCGCGCATATTGAAGTCGCCAGAAAGGATTATTGGTTCTTTTGTGTTATCAATGAGGTCGCAAAGAGTCATGATAGCATTTTGATGCTCTTGAATAGCAAGACCAACGTGAACTTGCATATGGCAAATTCTTCTCTTATCTGGAAGTTCAATTATACTCTTGATAATGTTTCTATGTTCGTAATATTGCTCTTCATCTTTTCTAGGAGGGTCTGGAATATGAATCACTTCATTGGAAACATATGGAAACTTTGAACATTTAGCATTTCCGTAGGCACCTTCTGGATGCCATGCAAAAGTAACTGCTTTTCCAAAGAAGTAGTAAGGGAAATCACATTTTTCAGCTATTACCTGAGGTTGAGAAACGCTATCAAATCTAGTATCATGCTCATTTATCTCGTTAAGACCTAAAATGTCAGGCTTAATTTCATTGATAACTGAGCAACAACGAGAAATGTCATAATGTGCTTTGAATTTTGAACCATCTTCTGGTTTTGTTCCGTCGAAACAATTTCCGCTAGCGATATTATACGTCATGAATTTAATTTTCATTTTTTAATTCCTCCATTGACGTAATGTATTTTTGAGCTTGTGTGGAGAATAGTTCGTAATACCTTCCTCTCTTTCTCATGAGCTCTTCATGAGTGCCTTCTTCAATTACTTCTCCATATTCAAGAACAACAATTTTTGAAGCTATTGTTGCACTAGAAAGTCTATGTGAAACAAATACTGTTGTCTTTGATTCACGAAGTCGATTGAATTGGTTGTATATTTCTTGTTCGGCTATAGCATCGAGTGAAGCTGTAGGTTCATCAAGAATTAATACATCTGAATCGCTATAGAATGCACGTGCTATAGCAAGTTTTTGCCATTGACCGATTGATAACTCTTTTCCGTCTAATTCGAAATATCTCATAAGAGGTGTGTCGTATTGATTTGGAAGACGGGAGATAAAGTCTGTTGCATTGGCGCTTTCCGCTGCGTCCTTCATTCTTTCTTCGTTGAATTCTTTATTTATGTCACCGAATTGAATGTTTTCGGAAATGGAAAATGCATATTTACCGAAATCTTGGAATATAATACCGTACATCTTATAGAGGTCATTGATATCATACTTTTTAATATCTTCACCATCGAGAAGTATTTGACCCTCTGTTGGATCATATAGTCTTGTTAACAATTTTATCAAAGTTGTTTTTCCTGCACCATTTAAACCAACAAGAACAACAGTTTCTCCTGGTCTAAAATGAAGGTTAACATTTTTGATGATATATCTATCAACACCAGGGTATTTAAAGCAAACATTTATGAAGTCAAATGTGTGAGGACCTGGCTTTATCTTTAAAGGTTTTTCTATTGATGGAACGACTGTTGGTTTTTCTCTCATGAATAACATCAAGTTATCAATAAAGAGAGTTCCTTCAAAGATGTGTGCTGATGTTGCAATAAGTGAAGCTACATGTGATGAAATGTTTGATAAGGCACCAGTATGAAGTGAGTAGTCACCAATTTTAATTTTGCTCAAGAATACTTGGTAAGCTAGTAACACGTAGAAAATGCAGCTTGTAATTGAAGAAATTATAGTAACAACAACATGAAGGACATTTTCTTTTAATATGAGTTTTTTTAAACCAGAATAATATGTGTTAAATGCAGCCTTATATCTTTCAACAAAAATGTGATTTAGGTCAAAAATTCTGACTTCTTTGGCTAAGTCTTTATTTACAACAAGGTCTGAATAATAATTCATTTGACGACGTTGTTTTGAGTTTCTCCACATGTATTGGAAGTTTTTGTGTCTATAATGGAAGTTAATAATTGCTCCTGGAATGGACACAGCAACCACACAAATTGCAGCTAATGGTAGAGAACTTGAAAGAATGATGACGTATGAAACAAGACCGATGATGTTACTCACAATTGAAAATGAAGATGAGAGAATTTGAATAGGTC
The DNA here is from genome assembly GCA_024408015.1 of Clostridia bacterium. Lineage (GTDB taxonomy): Bacteria > Bacillota > Clostridia > Oscillospirales > CAG-272 > RGIG6816. The sequence continues at coordinate 15,019 of JAKSVJ010000004.1, read as the reverse complement.
TTGTGCCAGCTTCTCTATTGGCATTTTCTAATTTTTCGTAAAATTCTGGTTTGTCAAAAGAAGAAATATCAAGTTCTTTTGTTTTTAACATGATTATTTCTTTTATATGTGCAACTACTCTTTCACCAGCCATTCTAGTTACGGCATTGTTTATTCTACTAATAACGTTATTAACGATTCTAAAAACAAATAATGTAACCAAAAGGACCATTATTGACAACGTTAAAAACGCCCCAAATGACTGTTCAGGCGAAGCAATAGTAATAATTTCGTCTTGCAAAGCGTTCAAAATATCTTTGGATTTTATAGATATAAGAACTGGAATAAAACCTTCGCATATTGCAATGAACATCATCAAGAACAATATCCATTTTCCTGTATCCCAAACCAATTTAAAAATATAGAATAGTCTAACGAAGAAATCCCTTAATAACTTATACACATAGCTTGGAACTTCTTTGATGCTTTTTGGCTTTGGCGGTGTGTTTTCTCTTCTTTTGTCAAAAGACTGTTGTTTGTTGTTCATGTCATAAAAAAGCGTTTCGGTAATCCGAAACGCTATCTTTCTATAGATTATTTTGCGTAATCGGCAGCTCTACTTTCACGAATTACATTAACTTTAATTTGTCCTGGATATTCGAGTTCGCTTTCGATACGTGTAGCAATGTCGTGTGCCACTACAACCATCTGTTCATCGTTAACCTGCTCAGGTTTAACCATGATTCTAATTTCACGACCAGCTTGTACTGCGTAAGATTTATCAACACCAGGGTAAGTGTTAGAAATTTCCTCGAGTTTTTGTAGACGTTTAATGTAGTTCTCTAAGTCCTCTCTACGAGCACCAGGTCTTGCGGCACTAATTGCATCGGCTGCTTGAACGAGAACTGCGATGATTGAATGAGGCTCAACGTCACCATGATGAGCTTCAATAGCATGGATAACTTCTTTGTTTTCTTTGAACTTCTTTGCAAGCTCAACACCGAGTTGTACGTGTGAACCTTCAACTTCTTGTGTAAGTGATTTACCAATATCATGTAACAAACCTGCACGTTTAGCAAGAATTGAATCAACACCCAACTCGTTTGCCATAATGCCGGCAAGATATGATACTTCAATAGAATGTTCAAGAACATTTTGACCGTAACTTGTACGATATTTGAGTCTACCCAAGAATTTAATTAATTCAGGGTTGATGCCATTAACACCGGTTGTAAATGTTGCTTGTTCACCTGCGTGTCTAATAGTAGCTTCAATTTCTTTACGAGCTTTTTCAACAGTTTCTTCAATTCTAGTTGGATGAATTCTACCGTCAGTGATAAGCTTTTCAAGAGCCGTACGAGCAATTTCTCTTCTGATTGGATCAAAGCAAGAAATTGTGATTGCTTCTGGTGTGTCATCCACAATAAGGTCAACTCCTGTGAGAGTCTCAATCTTGTGAATGTTTCTTCCTTCACGACCAATGATTCTACCTTTCATTTCATCGTTAGGGATAGTAACTACAGAGACAGTGGACTCAGAAACATGCTCAGATGCAAGTCTTTGAATTGCAAGAGATATAATGTCTTTTGCTTTATCTTCTGCAGTGTCTTTGAGTTCGGCTTCAATTTGAATGAGTTTTGCAGCAGCTTCGCGCTTCGCATCAGTTTCGATTTTTGAAACGAGTTCAGCTTTTGCTGTTTCAGGTGTATAGCCGGAGATTTCTTCAAGCTTTGCAAGCTGTTGAGTTTTTATGCCTTCGATTTGTTCACGAAGAGCACCGGCTTCTTTAATCTTGTTGTTTAGAGTTTCTTCTTTACGCTCGAGGTTCTCGAGTTTTTTGTCGAGTTGTTCTTCTTTTGCAAGAGCTCTATTTTCAAGACGAATAATTTCTTGACGACGTTCTTTGTTTTCGCGTTCAGCTTCAGTCTTGGATTTGAGAATATCTTCTTTTGCTTCAACAATAAGTTCTTTTTTCTTTGTTTCGCCTTCTTTAACGGCGTCTTCTACAATTCTCTTAGCTTCTTGTTCTGCTGAGCCAATTTCTTTTTCGGCTGTTTTCTTGCGAATAACAATACCAACGAATATTCCGGCAATAACACCAACAACAAGACCGATAGCTATATATACAAATTCCATATCGTTAGAATACCCTCCTTTTAATATATTTTAGATATATTGACAGTGGCATTACGCTATATGTCACAGTATTTCAACATACATAGTCATTATAAAGCCAAAATGAAGGTATGTCAACATTAGAATTTGTTATATATAATATAATTAATATATAAGAGGCCCACAAATGTGAGCCTTATAATTTTATATAAACAACCCCAAAACCACAAGACAAACTGTAATGGTTGGTATCGCAACAATAATACCTATCTTCAAGAAGTCTATATATTTAAATTTGATATCGTGTGAAGCTATAATTGAACTCCACATAATTCCAGCAAGAGCGCCTATTGGGGTCATGAAAGCACCAATATTAGAACCAACAATACTTGCAAATACAGCTTTATTTGCTATTTCTATGCCCAGAGGTTCAATAATTGCACTAAATAGGACACTCATTGGTATGTTGTTGATTATATTTGCAAAAATAAATGAACCATAACCGTATTTGAAAATCAACCAAGGAGATTTTTCTTTCCCAAAGAAATCTGTCAAATAATTTGTAATACCGTTTTTTGAAAGGACAAGTATTATCACAAACATCGAGAGTACAAATGGGATTAATTGCCAAGGAGCTCTCTTGAGAGATTGTTTTAGTTCTGTTGGCTTGGTTTTTCTAAATAATGAAGATACTAATGTAATAATAAACAAACTAATGACTGCACTAAAAGATACTATCCACATCTCAACATCAATATATGATCCAATTGCAAGAAAGATTGTGCATATAGCTAGATGAGTTAGTCCAATTATAAGTGCTGTTTTATCTTTAATTTTTATGTCTTCTGGTGTTCCATTAATTTGTTCTGACAGCTTTTTTCTAAACATTAAATACAACATCAAAAATGCTACAATTCCTGATATGATCGTTGGAATTATCATTATTTTTACATAATCCACGAAAGATATATTATATGCAGTAGCAAGATAAATATTAGTTGGATTACCAATAATTAAAGCCATACTCCAAGTATTGGCTGCCACAAATTCTGCCGCTAAATATGGAATTGGACTTATCTTTGCATTTTTACTAAAGTAGCATATAAAAGGCGTGAAAGAAAGAATAATGATATCATTTGATGTGAAGACAGTCAAAATCGAAACGGTAATATATAGTAATAGAAACAACTTAAATTGACTCGTGTTTGCTCTTTTTAGAGTTATGTTTGCAAGATATCTAAAGAATCCAAGTTCGTCAAGATAAATTGATAATATTGTCATTGAGATAAATAAAACAAGTATCTTCAATGGGTTAATTGAGCTATTTTCAGTAAGTTTAGAAAGAATGGTTGAAAAGTCTGTTTTTCCAGCAATAGCAACAAAAATTGCCCCTATTAATACTATTATCCAATAAGTTGAAATAGACTTATTTTTAATAGTGATTTTTGGAAAAAACAAAACGCTCAATATCATTAAAAGACATGTTATTGCGGCTAGAATTAGAGCGATTAACATAGATTGACCTCGTTAGATTTTGTAATGATGATTTTAATCCAAATGATTAAATTTTTCAACTATTCAAAAGAAAAATCCTCTCAAAAGAGAGGATGAATCTTAGAATGCAATTAATGTAACAATAAAACCTATTGCTAATGCTGCAAAAATTCCAACAAAAATTGTAATTACTTCATCTTTCTTTAGAACAAATTGTTCTTGAGCACGCTTTTTTGCTTCCGGTTTTATATATAATTTGGTTTCTAATGTTATCTCTGTTGCGTCTGGGTTTTCATAGGAAAATGCGATGATTTTTTTAATAATTTCAGACTTTTTGAATGAAATATATGCCATTGAATTTTCCAAATATCCAAGTTCTTTTGGTGATTTAGCAGAATAGTCGTCAAAAGCTTCGTTGTCAAACAATGCTTTTACTATTGAGCCTGTAACTGCTTTGTTGATAAATGTTACAAATAGAGCGATGCATATACCTGCTATCACACACCACATTAGAGTTTTTAAATCTTGTTGTGATAAACCCAAAACTGTAGCGGCTAATAATTTTACCATAAATTACCTCGTTATATATTTGAGATGTAGTCTTCACCGCAAAGAAGTTTGAGGATTTTTTCTAAATCTTCATTGTCAGTGAACCCAATAGTGATTGAACTCTTATCACCATTCTCAACAATTTTGACTGTTCTACCTAGTCTTTTTTGAATGTCTTTTTCCAATAATTTTGTATAATTTACGCCATCTTTTGATGCTTTGCTGCCCGTGTTTTTCGGAGCTGTCAAGAACTTAACAAGACGCTCTGTTTCTCGAACTGAAAGTTGCTTCTCAATGACTGTATTTGTAGCAGTGGCAAGGATTTTCGGGTCTTTTATACCTGCTAAAACTTTGGCATGACCTTCTGAAATTGAGCCATTATTTATGTAAGATTTTATGGCATCTGGAAGCTCAAGAAGTCTAAGTGAATTTGTTATAACCGAACGACTTTTACCAACTCTTTTTCCGACTTCTTCTTGAGTCAAATCATATTCTTCAATTAATGTTTGATATGCTTCTGCCTCTTCAAGTGGAGTTAAGTCTTTTCTTTGAATGTTTTCTACAAGAGCAATTTCGGCTGCCTTTTTATCATCAGCATCTATGACAATAACAGGAACTTCACTTAGACCTGCCATTCTAGCTGCTCGCCAACGTCTTTCACCGGCTATAATTTGATATGATGCACCTATGCTTCTAACGGTAATTGGCTGTAATACGCCATATTCTGATATAGAATCTGCCAAAGAAGCTAACTCTTCAGGATCAAATTCTTTTCTTGGTTGATCAACATTTGGTTCTATTTCTGATAATCTTATTAAATTTGTTTTTTCGTTCTCTTTTGTTGTATTATCTTCGAGTATAGCCCCAAGACCTCTACCGAGGCCACCTTTTTTAATTGCCATAATTATATCCTTTCAACAATTTCTTTTGCAACCTCTGCATACTGAATACCACCTTTTGAATATTTATCATAATATTGAATAGGCATTCCGTAGCTAGGAGCTTCAGAAACACGTACATTTCTTTGAATTGCAGTTTTAAATAACTTATCTGCATAATATTTCTTAATTTCGTCTAAAACTGATACAGATAGATTTAGACGACCATTATACATAGTAATTAGTATACCAGTTAAAGTAAGGTTTGGATTATATAACTTTTTCACCTGTTTTACTGTCATAATGATCTGTGAAAGACCTTCAAGTGAGAAATATTCACATTGCATAGGCACTATAACACCATCTCCGGCAGTCAATGCATTAACTGTTAATAAACCTAAAGAAGGAGGACAATCTAGTATTGCATAGTCGTATCTATTAGCTATAGTGTTTAAAGCATCTTTCAGCTTGCTTTCTCTGTGTTCCATGTCAGCAAGTTCAAAGTCTGCAGCTGCAAGATTCATATTAGCAGGAATAATATCTAAGTTTTTATATTTTGTTGTAATAATTGCATCTGATGCCTTCGCATTACCAATAACAACTTCATATATTGTTTTGCTTGGTTTTGTAACTCCTACACCACTTGAAGCATTGCCTTGTGGGTCAAAATCTATGATAATTGTCTTTTTTCCAAGCAATCCTAGTGCTGCTGCTATATTAACTGCGCTTGTTGTTTTACCAACTCCACCTTTTTGGTTTGCAAATACTAAAGTTTTCAAAATTAGCACTCCTTATTGTTTTCTTCGCAAATATTATACCATTATGGTATTTTTATGTCAATAAATATGAGTGTTACGCAAAACAAAAAGCAAATGTTCCACGTGGAACATTTGCCTTGGTTTTGATGTTTTTTAAAATGTTCCACGTGGAACATTAGAGAGGGTTTTTCATAATTTGTGCGTTTTTTCTTGGATACTGTTTCTTGGTTGCAGCTGATTTTTTATACACTAAAGTGTATCTATCTGAAATTGTACCATCAAAATCGACAAGATTACTTTTATCTTCCTTTAATGTGCATAAAGACAAGGTTTTTAAGGCATTTTGAGCATTGCTAACTTCTTCAAGTGCATTTTTTCCCTTCAGTGCTATAAATAGACCGTTTGTCTTTATATATGGAGCACACCATTCTGCCAATATTCTTAATTCAGCTACTGCTCTTGCGGTAACCACATCAAAAGATTCGCGCATTTTTGTGTTTGCTAATTCTTCTGCTCTACCTGAAATACCAGTCAGATTACTTAAACCAAGCAAATTTGCCGTATTAATGATGTAATTGATTTTTTTTGCAGTCGCATCGAGAGCAACCACAGTAACATCAGGCCTAGCAATTGCAATCGGAAGTGATGGCATTCCACCACCGCTGCCCACGTCAAGCACTTTTGCTCCGCTTGGTATTTCTTTAATACACATTAAACAGTCAATAAAGTGTCTAGAAATCACTAGTTTTTCGTCTTTGATTGCTGTTAAGTTCATGTGAGAGTTAGTTTCGAGAAAAATATCAGATAATTTTTGGAGTTTAAAGATTAATTCCTCACTATAAATATCTTCAAGATCATTTTTTTTAAATAACTTTTTTGATAGTTCTAAATACTCTTGTTTGGTCATTTTTGATCCTTTAAATGTTTTTCCGGTGTCTTTGAGTCTAAATATATAAGTAAAACTGTAATATCTGCTGGAGATACACCGGAAATTCTCGATGCAGCACCTATTGAAACAGGCCTAAATTTTGTTAGTTTTTGTGAAGCTTCAATTGAAATTCCTTTTATAGACATATAATCTATATCGCTAGGCAATAGTTTTTTCTCTAGTTTATCGAATCTTTCAGCATCTTGAAGCTGTTTTTTAATATATCCTTCGTATTTTATGTCAGTTTGAACTGTTAATATGATGGATTTTGGTAGTTTTGGACGATATGTATCGACTTCTTCTAGTAAATCGTAAGTAATTGTCGGTCTCTTTAACAAATCAGCAAGATGTACTCCTGTTGTAATTGGAGGTTCGTTGACTGATTCTAATATCTTGTTTATTGTTTCTGATGGAGAAATTACAGTTGTTTTGAGTCTTTCTTTCTCATTTTTGATAGTTTCTTGCTTTTTTAGGTACTTTTGATATCTTTCTTCGCTAAGAAGTCCGACTTTATGTCCGAGTTCTGATAACCTAGAATCTGCATTGTCTTGACGCAATATTAATCTGAATTCCGAACGAGAAGTCATCATTCTATATGGCTCATTTGTGCCTTTTGTTACCAAATCGTCAATAAGAGTACCAATATATGATGAATTACGAGTCAATGTTAGTGGTTCAAGACCCTTGACATACTGAGCTGCGTTAATACCAGCTATTATACCTTGTGCAGCAGCCTCTTCATATCCCGATGTCCCGTTAAATTGTCCGGCGCCAAATAAGCCAGGAATATCTTTGAATTCAAGTGAAGCTTTAAGTTGAGTTGGGTCACTACAATCATACTCAATAGCATAGGCGGATCTCATGACAACCGCGTTTTCAAAGCCCTTCAATGAATGGAGCATTCTGATTTGTACATCAGCTGGCATCGAGGATGAAAATCCCTGTAAATATAGCTCATTGCTACCTTTTCCCATTGGTTCAAGGAATAACTGATGGCGTTCTTTATCAGAAAATCTAACGACTTTATCCTCAATACTTGGACAATATCTTGGACCAATTCCTTCGATTTGTCCTGAGTAAAGTGGCGATCTATTAATGTTATCCTTAATAATCTTGTGAGTTTCAAGATTTGTGTATGCAATATAACATGGCATCTTTGGCCTATTGTCCAAATCTTCTTCACTTGTATCTGAAGAATATGGTGTAACAGGGTCCCCATCCTGTTTATCCAAAACTTCAAGGTTTACGCTACGCTCGTCTATACGAGGTGGTGTGCCAGTTTTAAATCTCATTATTTTAACGCCGAGTTTCTTTAAAGATTCAGTTAAACCGATAGCTGCATGCATTCCATCTGGTCCTGAGCTCTTCATATATTCGCCGATTATGATACGAGAATCAAGATAAGTACCGGTACAAATTACTACAGCTTTAGCATAGTAATATCCGTCTAACATTGTTATTACTTTCCAAAGTCGATTTCCTGAATTGTCAGACGCCACCTGAATATCCACGATTTCCGCTTGCACTAAAGTTAGGTTATCTGTGTGCTCAATTGTCTTCTTCATTAAGTCTTGATAGTAACGTCTATCAGCCTGAACACGCTTTGAATGTACTGCAGGACCCTTGCTTAAATTTAGCATTCTATCCTGCAATGTTACTTTGTCGGCAGCTCGACCCATCTCGCCCCCTAGGGCATCGATTTCAAATACCAGCTGTCCTTTTCCTGTGCCACCTATTGAGGGATTACAAGGCATGTTTGCAACAGCGTCATTTGATATTGTAAACAAAGTGGTTTTGCATCCAAGTCTTGCGGATGCTAGGGAAGCTTCAACCCCAGCGTGACCAGCACCTATTATTGCTACGTCTATGTTGTCTATGTAATATTCCATATTATTTCCTTATTTATGATATTTGCCACCATTGGATATATTCATTGCTCGATATATCTGCTCTAACAGAAGCACTCTAGCCATTCTATGAGTAAAAGTCATTTTTGAAATGGAAAGCTTGTAATCACAAGCATTTTTGACCTCATCCGAGAGTCCGTATGGGCCACCGATTACAAATGTAATATTTGCAAAAGAATCCTTAATAGTTTCGATTTTCTTAGCAAATTCTTCACTCGAAATAATGGTTCCTTCAACGCACAAAGCAATTTTGTAAGCCTTGTTGGAAAAATTTTGTATAATTTTCGAACCTTCTTTTTTTAAAGCGTTTTGAATTTCTTGATTTGATGGATTTTCGGGTAATTTTTCTTCTTTTAACTCAATTTGATTTAACTGGCAATATGCTTTTAAACGCTTTTCATATTCACTAACAGCTTCCGACAAATACTTGTCTTTAATATTGCCGACATATATTATTGTAACTTGCAAAAAATACACCTCCAATCGAATAACAATTATACAACGAAGTAGTAGAAAAAATCAATAAAAATGCAAGAAAACATTGACACTCAAAGAAAAAATGGATACAATTTGAGTGCAAATATTATGATTATGAGGTAATTTTTATGTTAGCAAATACACCACCTATGGGATGGAATTCCTGGAACACTTTTGGAGAAAATATTAGTGCTGATTTAATTAAAGAAACAGCAGACGCAATGGTTGATCGTGGATTTAAGGCAGCTGGATATAAATATCTAGTTATTGACGACTGTTGGAGCGAAAAAGAAAGAGATAAGAACGGAAATTTGGTTGCAGATCACAAGAAATTCCCTAATGGAATGAAAGATGTAGCTGATTATGTTCATTCAAAGGGCTTAAAATTCGGTATGTATTCATGCTGTGGTACAAGAACATGTGCCGATTATCCAGGAAGTATGAACCATGAGTTCCAAGATGCTAAATTCTTCGAAAAAAATGGTGTGGATTTCCTTAAATATGACAACTGCTATCACCCAGATTGGTCTGGAAGAGTCTCATATAACACTATGTCACTCGCACTCCGTTCATGTAAACGTGAGATTTTGTTCTCAATGTGTAACTGGGGTAAAGAAAATGTTTGGGAATGGGCTCGTCAAACTGGTGGACATCTGTATCGTTCCACAGGCGACATTTTTGACTCCTTTGAATCAGTAAATAGGCTATCAAAGAGCCAAATGCCAAATCTCGGATATTCAGCTCCTGGCTGCTTTAACGACATTGATATGTTGATTTGTGGCATGAAAGGAAATGGCAACGTAGGTGTTGCTTCTGGTTGTACAGAGAGTGAATATAAATATCACTTTGCTTTGTGGGCTATGTTTATGTCACCTCTTATGCTTGGTTGTGACGTAAGAAATGTGGATGAAAAAACACTAAAACTAGTTACAAACAAGAATTTGATTAGAATTAACCAAGATGAAGAAGCTAGAGGACCAATTTTCTGTCACGACATAAAAGGCAGTGCCGATACAATCATTGCATTTAGATATCTTTCTAATCATGAATTCGCTATTGGTTTCTTTAAACCATATAACAAACCAGATAGCAGCTTCTTATCACTTGCTGAAATCGGATTAACACAACAATATGGATATGGATTTGAACTTACTGACTGCTTTACAGGTGAAAAAATAGGAAGATTCAACGACTATATTCGTGCTGATTTAACAGAGGGTGTTGATTGTAAAGTATACACTGGTAAATTGGTAAAAATGTAGACATGGACTGCAAAAATTGCAATCGAGAGTTAACTTCTGATGAGATCGGAATATATAGGAGAATGGTTTATAGAGAGGCGGAAGAATGCTTATGTATAGACTGTTTTTCAAAGGAGTTCAAAATAACACCAGAAGATATTAAAAAGAAGATTGAACATTTTAAAAAAATGGGTTGCACCCTATTTAAATGATAAAAAACCGGTCGTTTGACCGGTTTTCTTTATATAATCGTAGTTATTTCGTCAGGTGAAGCTACTACAACTTTTGCATCTATAGGCAAACTCGCTTTTACTGCTTTTAGTGCAAGTGATGGTAAGTTATTTTGTTTTGATAAATGAGCTAAAATAAAGTTTTTAGTACCACCTTCATATAACTTTTGAGCCAGTTTTGCACAGTTTTCATTAGATAAATGCCCATAATCCGACAATATCCTGGATTTTAAAAATTCAGGATAAGGTCCATTTTTTAGCATAGAAACATCATGATTAGCTTCAATGATAACAGCATCTGAACCAATAAGATTTTGGATTACCACATCATTTAAGCAACCACAGTCTGTAGCGATACCATATTTATGGCAATTACCAATAATTGTATACCCTGCAGAATCATTTGAATCGTGTGGAGTTTTGAATGATGAAATGGTGTATTTTCCGATGGTTACTGAATAATCAGACTCGTGAAGATATAAATTGCTCAACAGTTTTGGACTGCCAGTACTTGCAATTTCTTTTCCGCATCTATACTTTGCGTGAATTGGAATAGAGTACTTTTTTGAGATTGCTTCAAGTGCTTTTGTGTGATCAGTGTGTTCATGCGAAACGAAAATAGCAGAGATATCATCAAAGCTTAGATTGAATTTTGACAAAGCCTCGCTGATTTTTTTCATGCTGACGCCAGCATCAAACAAAATTGAAGTATCACCATCACTAAAAAGAAAACTATTGCCTGAAGAACTGGAATATAATGTACAAAATATCATTAATTAAACTTCAAAGCACCATATGGACGCACTGTGAGAACAGTTACTGAGTCTTTACCAAACAATTCAGACATCTTGTCCTTGAATTCATCAAGACATTTCTTTGGAACGAAAGCTTGAATTGTTCCAGCAAAACCACCACCATGTACTCTAACAGCACCCTTTCCGGCCAAGATTTCTTTGGCTACAGCACAGGCTAATGTAATACCCTGTTCTGTTGGTGATTTTGATGAAAAATAGTTTTGTAGATATGTACAACTAGAAAGTCCGGATTCATTGATGATAGCAAGAAAATCATCCATATTGTTGTTTTCAAGAACATCCTTCATTCTCTCTACTCTTTCGTTTTCGTTGTAGAAATGAATAGCTCTTAGAATTGCTCTATCACTTGCAAAATTGCGAAGTGTTGGGATGTTTTTAATAACATCATCTTTTGAAACTTCACGAAGCACTTTTTTGCCGAAATATTCAGCAATTTTCTTCATTTCCGCTGGGACTGAGGCATAATCATCAGTTAGATCAGCATGAGAACCACCGGTTGACACAATACAAAGTGCATATCCCTTTTTTTCAATATCAAAAGGAATTCTATCGCAAATTGTATTGTTAGGATCGGCAAAATCAATGTGAACAAAGCCACCCGCAGCACATGCAACTTGATCCATTAAACCACTTGGCTTGCCAAAGTGAACATTCTCAGCATATTGTGCTATTTTAGAAACTTCGAGATAGTCGATTTTTCCTTCATTTTCAAAATGATTTAGAATATTTCCTATCATTACTTCAAAAGCAGCTGAAGAAGATAATCCGGAACCAGCAAATACATTTGAAGTAGTATAGCAATCAAAACCACATATTTTGTGGCCATTTCTTACAAATCCGTCACAAACACCTCTAATAAGAGACTGGCTTCTTCCTTTGTCAGAGTCAACAACATCAAGTTTTGTAATATCTACAATATCTGGATTGAAGCCCTTACTCTTAAGGTTGATTGTATTTGAGTTGTTTTTTCTAGCGATTGCTATAATATCAAGGTCAATAGATGCAGCAAAAACTTCGCCAAAGTTGTGATCAGTGTGATTTCCACAAATTTCGCTACGACCAGCAACTGAAAAAACTGTTATGTTATCATCGCTTCCGTATAGTTTAGAAAATTCAACTACAGCGTCTTGGATTCTATTAGTCATTTTAAGTTTATTTTCACCATAAATGGCACTTAAATATTCACTGTTTGCATTGGTAAATTTAATAATATCGAACATATTAATTACCCCTCCGTTTAAAAACTATACAACATTATACTATCATTACTTATTTTAATCAACAAAAACGAATGCCGAACGGTCAAAAAAGAAAATTTTAAGAAAGAACGAAATAATAACCGAAAATGTTTCAATAATTTCTTTACAATTTGAAAAAATTATGCTAAAATGTACGTAGAATACGACAAGGGGTGAAAACATGAGTCATATTGGAAAGAAAATTGATGAAATTGATATAAAGATAATTACATATTTAAGAGAGAATTGTAGAACAAATGCTTCTACTATAGCTGCAGACCTTGGAATGAGTGTATCCGCTATTATAGATAGAATCAAAAAGTTGGAAAAGTCCGGTGTAATCAAACAATATAGTTTGATTTTGGATACAAGCCAGGTTGGTCTTGATGTATGTGCATTTGTAGAAATTAGTACAGGTGATCAAAGCTACCTTGACGCTTTGGCGAAGACTAAGAAATTCGTAGAGACACATCCAGAAGTGGTTGAATGTCATTCTGTAACAGGTACCAGTATGTTTATTATGAAAGTATACACTTCTACAATGAATAATCTTGAAAAATTGTTAGGTGAACTTCAAACAGCAGATAGCACAATCCAGACAAAAACAAGCATTGTATTAAATACAATCAAACAAGAAACATTTGCAAATTTGGAAGAAATTTTAAAGTAAAACAAATAATTTCGCAAATTAAGAAAAATTTATTTAAAAAACAAACACGAAAAAGTCTTGTGACACAAGGGTTTTTCGTGTTTTTTCTTCCTTATTATATACGCGTACGCATACACGTATATAAAGACAATGTAAATGAAAATTGAAAAGTCTTTGTGTTACAAGGATTTTTCCAATGTTACAAGTTTGTTACAAAAGGGTTTTTTGTATTGAAGAAAAAATCTTGTTGTAGTATTATAATCGCACGGGATTATCTTTGGGCGCATTGCGCCCGTAATCACCCCAAAAATATTATAGGAGGAAGACTTTTATTATGAAGAACTTCACAAAAATTCTTGCTGTAGTTATTGCTCTTACATTCGTATTGACAAGTGCTGCAGTAGGCATTTTCGCTGGTACAGAAACAGCTTGGTATCAGGCTGCTATCAACTATCTTGATTCTAACAAGATTACAAGTATCGGTGAAAAAGGTGACGAACCTGTTACAAGAGACGAGTTCGTTACATGGGCTGCTAAGATTGAATCTCACCAGCTTGTTGAATCCGCTTGGAATTCACACAAGTATGAGACAGTAGCAACTTCTACATTCACAGACGTTTCTGATAGTGACCACAAGGGTGCTATTGGTTACGCAGTTAACCGTGAATTCATCAATGGTTACGGAGATGGCACATTCGGACCTCACAACGTTGTAAAACTTGCTGAAGCATGTGCAGTTATCGTAAGAATGATGGGTTACCAGGATCTCGTTGACACAAGCGACTGGGCATATAGCTATATGCACGTTGCTAACGTTGCAACAGATTGTATGGACAGTGCTTTCCTTGAAGCTACTGGCACAATCGACCCTGACTATGAACTTACAAAGGGCGAAGCTGCTTGGTTGCTTTACAAAGCAATGAACGGTGTATATCACGTAGCTGGTTACACAGATAACGAATACAAAGTACTCGTTAACACAAACAAGATCCACCTCACAAATCTCGGTGTTGACCTTGGTGCTTGGTTCTACAGCAGTGATTCTGTTAACACAACAATCAAACTTGTTGTAACAAACCTTCCACTTCACTACAAATCTGACTACTACTACAGTGGCAACAATAGCACAATGATTGACACACCACTTTATAGCAATAGCTCAGGTAACTATGCTTCTTTCTTCAGATATGACGCTCTCACATCTGGTGCAAAGTATGATTCTCTCCTCAACTACAAGGTTCTCAAGACAGACGGTAGAATTGACGAGAAGGATCCTGATGCAATCGTAACTCTTACAAATATCCAGAATGGCGATGTATACACACTTACAGTTGCTGAATTCTGCTCACTCGTAAGAAAAGCAATCGGCACAACAGATACAACAGTTAACCTTTCACTTGCTGTTGAACTCGGTTCTGCTATCACAGTTAAATGCATCAGCAAAGATTACAGAAAATACGTTGATGGCGTAGCTACATTCGCTGAAGTTATCGATAGCTTCGCAATTGCTAATTCAGTTGTAGCTGATACATACATCGGTACAACAGCTGAAACAACAGCTAACGATGCTAACGGTCTCACAGCTGTAGGTTGGACATCATACTCAGCTGCTGCAGCTTCAAGCAGCACACTTAGAAGAGTTAGTGACAACGCTACTAACTGGGATGGCGATAAGCTTCTCGTTAACGGCGATGCTTACTCAGTAGTTACTTCTTACACAGGCGCTGCTAAAGAACTCAAAGTATTTGCTCCTACAGGTAT
>JAKSVJ010000039.1 GCA_024408015.1 Clostridia bacterium | reverse complement strand
ATCATAGTGTATTTAGCGGTGGTGGTAGAATAGCATTCAATCTTGGATATACTGATTATAAAGCATTTCAGGAAGACAAGAAAGCGGCTGAATGGATTAAAGGCAATAAGAAATCAATTGCACCACCAATTCATCAAAATGATATTCTTACTTACATGGAAGCTTTATATAAGAATAATCTAACACCAAGATTTGCTAACTTCCTAAATGGATATGAAGACTTCAGAAACGCTCAAAAGGAATACAAGAATGGTAACTTATCAGATGCTGAATGGTTAAGTGCACAGCAAAAGTTTATGAGTGCAAATCCAAACTATATGAAGCTCGTAAATGAAACAAGAAGAAGTGCACATGATACACCAGTTATGCAGCCAAAGTTCAATCAACAAGCGGCAATAGGATCATTGAATAAGATGATTAAAGCTGGAGGATATGCTCCTTATGTTGGTCATGACGTTGAAGTTGAAAATGATTTCGCTGAAGAAGTAGCAAATGATATTTCAAAACTAAAGTATTCTGCTAAAGATAGTGATAATGTTAATCCAACAGAAAGTGATGATATACGTTATTCAATAAAGGAATTACAGGACGGTACTAAATATGTAAAATTGGATGGTAATTTATTTGTTGATGAAAATGGGAACCAGCTTACTCAATTAGAAGCGTATAATAGATTGGTTGGTAAAACAATTACGACTGTTGACGGTGACCACATACTTCTCGTAAAAAAATTGGCAAATAAAAATATCTATAATGAATTTATCAAGCAGCGTCCTAATTACGATGGATTAACTAGGAATCAAGTAATAAGTATATCTGATAGCATTAATAAGAACATAGTAGAAACAATTGAAAATTCACTATTAATAAAAAATGCCCCTGATAGTTTTCAGAGACATAAAAACTTAAATATAGTGGAGTTCGACACTCGAAAGGTTTTAATAGCAGATGATAGCGGAGCGTATGACCTAGAATTAAGCATTGCCATTTTAACAGATGGAACAGAAGTCGGTTATTGCAAACGATTGTTAACCGCAAATGATAATGTTTGGAAAAAAATAAAGATGGAAGAGAGTATGAGTACATCTCAATTCTCTCAACCATCCGTGGGTAATGATACAACATTGTCAAAGGAAAGTCAAGAGGATAATCAAAAATTATCAAGAAAAGACAGCGATATTTGGTCAAATAACTTTGACAAATGGCTAGATGCTCTTGATATTGAAGATTTGTTGCTTGATGATATTACATCAACAAATGAAACAAAGAAAAAAAGAGCAGCTAGAAGAATAGATGAAGTTAACGAGAAACTTAAAGAAATCGGTTTGTCATTTAATGGAACAAAAGTAGCTGCTTGGACTGATGAACGTATTGAGAGACATCTCAATAGTTTTGCTGCTGAAATTCCAAATTATGCTCAAGCATATATTGCGTATATTACTCCACTACAATTCTTGAAACTAACAACTGGAGATAATCCACGTACGGTAGATAGAATAAATGAAGAATCTTCTAAATATGGAGAGTTGGAGTTTGATAAACTTGGAGATAGGCTGCCTATGTTCCTACATATTGAAGAGGGTAAGACCTCGGCTAGAGTTATAGGACATGAGGGCAGACACCGAATGAAACTTCTTGGTGACGCAGGATTTGAAAAAATACCAGTTTTGCTATTGAATTATGATAACAAATATAGTAAAGTTACATTGAACAATTTGAAATTAAAACCTCAATCATTTAATGACGATGGATTTATTTCAAAGAGTAGAGATGTGATAATTGAAGAAGCCATTCCATTTAGCCGAGCAAATAAAGAAGAGATTATCAAAAAATTCGGTAGTGGTAATAAGAGTGCTGATGTTATGTATTCTCGAAAAGATAATTTCAAACTATCTCCTCGTGAACAGTTGCTTCAGGAACAAGTAGAGTTCTGGAAACAAGAAGCTACAAAAGAAGTAACAGTAATTACAAAAGCAGCTGCAATGGAAATTGCTAAAGACGTAATGAGCGATTATCATGGTAAGTTAAGTAGAGAGGAAGTCGCTCAGCGTATCACAAAGATTAGAGAAGACTTGTTGCATGGTACTAGAGCTCAGTTTGAACAGGGCGAAGAAGCCGCTTTGCAATTGGCAAGTGATCTTGCAAAAGACATGTATGCAATTGAGAAGTCTGACGTAACACAAGAGGGCATTGACATCAGAGCTCATATCAAAGGCGGACGCTTCTATATCCCGAAAGACTTTAGAGGAGACTTCACACAGAAGTATGAATCTTTTGAGAAGTTCCGAGTAAAGAATATGTCAAGATTTAAGCTGACAATAGATGAGACAGCAACACCAATTGACGTATTTTGGGATGAGTTGAGAGAGTTATATCCGAATTATTTCCCAAGTGATATTACACATCCAGCTGATCAGGCAATGTACATTGATGAGTTGCTAGACGATTTGAAAGCTAGCACAGAATTTGTGCCATTAACGGAAAGCGAAGCTGAGCTTGTAGACTATATCAAAGCTGAGATCATGCAAAGAGCTGCTATTGCAGATTATTATTCAACAAGAAAACTCCAATGGAAAATCAAGTTTGACGAGCTTAAAGCTAAGCAACGTGAAAAGGTTGACCAAATGAGAAAAGAAAAACGTGATGCTATTGAGGAACTCAAGCAACACAATAGAGAAATCAAACAGAATGCAAGAGAAAGAAAGTATGATTCTAATTTAAGACACGAGCTTCTTAGATTTGCGAGAAGACTTAAGAATATTAAGACAACACAAGCAAATAAAGCTTTGATTAAAGAGTTGATTGGAAATCTTGATACATTCACATTCAGTTTGACTGAGGGTACAAGAGATAACCTTGAACAGCTTAGAACATGGATAGAAGAACGTAAGCAAAACGATGAATACTTTACACCACTTGATAGTACAGTAAAGCTTATTAATAGACTTGATAGTAAGTTTATAGCTGATATGACTGTTGAGCAGATGGAAGAATTAGTAGAAGCGTTAAAGAACATTGAGTACACTATTCGTAATGAAAAGAGAATGTTAGCTGTTAATGAAGCGGTTAATGTTGCTGAACAGGCTCATACAAGTTATGGTAATATAATCAATGCTAAAAACGTTCTTGGCAATAATGGTTTCGTGAATGAAATGGTAAATGGTGTTCAGTCTCCATTGAGAGTTATTTCAATGTTTACTGGATATGAAGCAAATGATCCATTGTACAAAGCGGCAACAAGACTTAACGAGGGTGCTCACCAGGAAATGGATTATAAGATGAAAGCTGAAGACATGTTCAGAACATGGACTACAGACAAAGCTTATACAGATTCAATAACTGGTAAAAAAGCACAAACTATTATGATTGGTGGCGGCATGATGACAAGAGCTGACATCATGAGCTTAATGCTTACGATTAAACAAGCTCAAGGTTATCAGCACATCATGAATGGTGGTATCATGATACCAGTTGAGTATAAGAATGGCAAAGCTAGTGAAGAAACAGTTTTGTTTAGACCGACAAAGGATGAAATCAAATGGCTTGAGAATCACTTAACTACACAAGACAAAGCATTTATGGAGATGGCAACAAGATACTTTAACGAAGTATCAAGAAATGCTATCAATGAAGTAGCTGAAATGCTTCATGGTGTATCATTAGCAAGAGTCGATAATTATTTCCCAATACACGTTTCAAGAGACTTCATCAAAACCGAAAGCGAGAACATCAAACGTGATGGCACAATTGAGGGTATGGGATATCTCAAAGAACGTATTAACTCAAGCAAGCCAATTTACTTGAATAATCTTGTAGATGAATTGAATAGATCAATTCGTATGCATGCGAGATATGTAGGCTTGGCGATTCCAGTTAGAGACTTCCACTTGTTGTTTAACTATTCAAACAATGAAGAGGGCTTGTCAGTAATGCATGCTCTTGAGAATAAGTTCGGCAAGAGAGCAAGTGAGTATATCAACAAGCTTGAATCTGATGTATCAGGTGGCACGTTCAGAGAATCATCCTGGTGGGAATCATTACTCAACAAAGCAAGAAGCGGTTACGCTGGAGCAACACTTACATTGAATGCTTGGGTAGCATTAACTCAGTTGGCATCTTATCCAACAGCGGCAGCTGTTATAGGATATGAACCTTTGGTTAAAGCATTGACAAGTAATCGTGAAATTAGCGAAAAGCTTATAAGAAACTACACACCACTTTATGCATATAGAGCTAGAGGTTATTCAACAATTGAGCTTGGTGATATTGCTTCTCAAAACAAGAACTTACCAAAAGCTCTTAACTGGATACAAACCATGGACTTAGCTACAACAAAGAGACTGTGGCTAGCGAGTGAATTCTTTGTTGAAGAGAACTTCAAAGACGTTCCAAGAATGTCAGATGAATTCTATAAGAAAGTTGCTGAAGTATATAATAGAGTTATAGAAGAGACTCAGCCAAACTATACAGTAATGCAAAGAGGTTCAATGTTGAGAGATCAATCTTCAGTAATGAAAGCATTGCTCATGTTCAGAACTCAGACATTCCAAAACCAGTCATTGGTATACGATGCTGCATTACAATATAAGGTAATGAGTGATAAGCTCAAAAATGATCCAAATAATACAACAGCTAAGGTTAATCTAAATAGTGCGAAGCGAAAGCTATCAAGAGTTATCACTTCTCAGTTGGTTCAAACATTGATGGTAATAGCTCTAAGATTCGGAAGAAACGCTCTCCGCAAAGATGACGAGTGGTACGAGAATCTTATACCAACAATGACTCAATCATTGACCGGAGGATTCCCAATCGTTGGAGACCTTATTTCTTCCGCTGTAAGCTATTGGGTTAAGGGTGGTAACTTCTATGGTTTGAACATCTCATCCGTAGATGCTATCAATGATCTGAGCGAAGCTCTCACGAAACTACCATACAAGTTAATCAAGGGAAGCTCTCCTGATGTTGTAGTAGATGGTATTGAAGACATTGCAGCTAGCATAGCGATGATGTTCGGCATACCAGTTAATAATATTACAAGAGACTTGAAAGCAATACTTGAAAAGCTTGGAGTAGAAAAAACAATAATTAATCTAATACCATAAGAAAGAGGTGATGCCGATATGTGGCATGAATCAAACTGAAAAATCTAATAGAAAGGAGACTCAATTTGAGAATTGCTGACATCGGCATAACCAATTCCGAGATAGCTAGAAGAGTGGATGAGAACATTCATTCTTCTAGGGATCGTGCAATAATCAAACGCAGGTATATTGATGGCGTATCGTTGGATGAGCTGTCAATAGAATTCGAGTTATCTTACGATGCAATCAAGAAGATAATAAGAAAGAATGATGATTTGTTTAGCACGAAATAGTACATATAAAGTAACCATTTAGTCACTTCGACTAGATGGTTATTTTTGTTATACTTTAGCCAAAGGAGATGATACTATGTTTAGTTTTAATTCATTTCAAAATTTAGCTATGTTAAAGAACATGCTAACTTCAAAATCGCCTAATGAGTTATTCAATGAGATGATGGAAACAAATCCAAAGTTCAAAGAGTTTTACGAAGCTAATAAGGATAAAACAGTTGAACAGGTGGCAAAGGAAAACAACATTGATTTGAATATGATTAGAGCGTTCTTCAAATGACTTTTGCAAAAGTAAATATATATTATAAGGAGAAAAAACAATGGGCGAAAATATGTCATTAAGTGATATCGCAGCTGTAACAGGCAACAATAATGGTTTTGGTAACTCTTGGATATTAATCATCTTGTTTGCTCTCATCTTTGGTAATGGTGGTTTCTATGGAAATGGAAACGGAAGAGCAGCCACTGTGGAAGATATCAACAATAGTGCTAATGCGACAAGAATGGAAAATCAGTTAGGCAATCTATCAGGACTTACAGAAAGAAAAGCTGATGGTATTGTAAATGGTATCTCCTCTCTTGGTTATGAGCTTGCACAGCAATTTGGTAACACTAACACAGCAATGGCTCAAGGCTTCTGCAATACTTCTAAAGAGATTCTCGAATCACGTTATTTGAATGAAAAAGCAATAGCTGATTCTAATGCTAGTATCACAGCAAAAATTAATGATCTCTCATCAAGAATGGATGCCGACAAGATAGCTACACTTCAAGCACAAGTAAATGAATTGAAGATGCAGCAAATGTTCTGTGGAGTGCCTAAAATTAATCCATACGCATACGGAGTATACAACACAGCTCCTCAGTTGGGTTGTGGATGCAACAACGTATAAAGGAGGAACATGGGCAGACCAGCTATTTATACAGCGTTGACAACACCGACAGTTGTTAATCCAGGCGATGTCGTACCGATTGGTTACGTTCAGAGAAAGTATGGTTGCGGCATATCCGTTAATGGAACAAGTATATTAATTAGCGAACCTGGATATTATGATGTTGATGTGTATGCAACATATGTAGGAACAGCAGGAGATGTAACCTTAACATTATATAAGGATGGCATTGCGGTTCCTGGTGCTACAGATACTGAAACTATTGCAACAGCAGCAACACAATATAGAGCATCAAGTTTTGGTGCGATTGTGCGTGTTTATTGTTGTGCTGGCACACAGCTTAGTGTGGTTGCAAGTGGTACTTCAACACCGACACTGGGCAATTTTGCGGTAAAGGTTGTCAAGTTATGAAAACAAAACTAGAAGAGTATAAGTCTCGTTTGGAAAAGGGAATAGTCGAGTATATGGCTAATCCAGTTTCCGAGAGATCATCCAATGCCATTGATGGCATGATTGAATGTTGGAAGCACTTAACAGAGATGGAAAAAATGTTAGAGGGTTGTAAGGAAGCTTCTGACATTGATTATGCTAAATGGAATCAGGAATTGGAAAACGAAGATGGTTCTATGGGCGGACATTGGACAATTGATCAAACGAATGCTGTCGCTAGATCGCTTGGATACAATCATGACGAACGTGATTTTAATGTTACGATGAACATGATGTATAGCGACTATTACAAGGTTGCAGAACGTTTTGGCGTTAGTGTTCCTGAGTTTTATGCGACAATGGCGAATGCATTTTTAAATGATTCTGACGCAAGAAAAGATAAACTAAAGATGTATTACAATTATATAAGACTCTGAGGCAAGATTTCGTGTCAACTTTCGTGTCAACTTTTTGTCCAAAATCTTGGAAATTTTTCCGAAATCTTGGAAAATTTTCCGAATCTATGGACAAACATGACACGAGAAAAAGTCAGTATATACCTAGAAATATAGGCTATTACTGACTTTTTTCTATTATTATGGATTGGTCGAGGTGACATGATTTGAACGTGTGTAAAATCCGGCAATGACGGTGCTTTTCGGATTTCCGTGTCAACTATTTGTCAACACATCTTACTCATTTCTTGCTTCATTTTGTCGATTAATACTTTTTGATATGTATTAACCATTACTTTCGAATAAGGCGTCCATCCGCCAATAGCTTCAACTGTTCTTTGATCGCATCCTTTATACAAAGCATAAGTTGCAAAGAAGTGTCTTAAAGAATGTATCGTATAATGTGGTAGTCCGTTATCTTTTAGTAGTTTTGAAAAATGCCTGTATAAATAATTTTGATAATGTGGAAATACGAACTCACTTGTTCTAGGAGTGTTGTCAAACACAACTTGAATATCTTCAGGAATTGGGATATATCTTGTGGATGTTTTTGTTTTGGTTTCTTTTAGCTTGTCCTTCATAACTTTGGCTTGATGGATATAGATAACACCATCAAAAACATCTTGCCATTTTAGACCTCTAATTTCACTTGTACGCAAACTCATTCTTGATGCAAGTAAAATTCCTATTTCAATATCAGTTCCTTTGATTAGCTCATAAATCTTCTGCATTTCTTCAATTGTAGGCAACTTATATTCTTTTTGCTTTTCTTTGTCTATTTTGAAATCTTCTATGAGAAAAGTACAATCTCTATAATACCTTTTTATAACCATAAGGTAGAAAGATAACATATCTTTCATGTATCTTGATGAGAGAGTTTTATTTCGCCCACGAATGATATTTGTTTTTTCAAAGTCTAATTGATTTTGAATCATGTCAACAGTGAGATTATCAAGCTGCACATCCATTAACTGTTGGAATCGAGTCTTAATGAAAGTATTGCGACTTCGTTGTGTGGTTGGCGAAGCATCTGACTTCAATTCCATGAAAGCATCACATGCTTCTTTTAACGTTGGAACGTATAACTTACTTGATTTTATCTTATATTCGGAGGCTAGAAAAATAGCTTCATTTTTTGTTGGAGCTGTAAAAGACTTGACTATCTGCTTGCCATTATTATCCTTTCCGAGGAATAATCTAACTCTATAGTTTCCGCTTTTTAGTTTTTCAATATTCATAACTACCTCAAGTGTTAAATGCA
>JAKSVJ010000038.1 GCA_024408015.1 Clostridia bacterium | reverse complement strand
CCAGGCTTCATATATTGAGTCGTCACGGCTTATGATAAATCTTTCCATGAAGATTAATTATTTTACAATTGTTCCGTAAACTTCGCCGAATGCACAAGCAGCATTAGCTTCGTCTGTATCAATATGCATAGCGAGAGCAAAACTATCGCTAACTCTTACAACAACATCACCAAAGATAAGTGGACGAGCTGTATCAAGTTTAACTGATACGATTTCTTTATCAGATACACCAAGTTCAGCAGCATCTGCTGTTGTCATATGAATGTGTCTCTTTGCGATAATAACGCCTTCTGTGATTTCGATTTCGCCACATGGGCCAACAATCTTAAGACCTGGTGTGCCTGCAACGTCGCCACTTTCACGAACTGGAACGTCTTTAAGTCCGAGAGCACGAGCGTCTGTAAATGAGAGTTCAATCTGGTTAGCTTTACGAACTGGGCCTAGAACGCTTGCTTGAAGCTGTCCTTTAGGTCCGATAAGTGTCAATTTTTCATTTGCTGTAGCAAACTGTCCAGGCTGGCTGAGCATTTTCTTTACTGTGAGTTCAGCTCCTGCGCCGTAGAGAACTTCAACAGCTTCTTTTGTCAAATGGATGTGTCTTGCTGATGTTTCAACTAGAAATTTCTTTTCCATGAGTATATGTCCTTTCAAATACCAAAAATGGTTATTTTCCAATTAAATATATTATCATAATTTTGAGTCATTGTAAATGTAAAAAGTGCAAAAAAATGCCCATACTTGTGCCATAAAAACAACACTTAGAGATAAAAATAACCAAAAGCCTTTATTTTATTATTAAATTATGTTAATATATAGACTGAAGAATTGTTTGGTGGTTTATCTATGAGCTATAAGTTTAATGACAAGGTATATTTAAAAAGAGTCAAAGAGTACGATTTTGAATTGATAAAAGAGGCCCTAAAGACATCATTTGAGGTTCTGAATATTAATCTTGATGACTTAAAAAACAGGAATGTTGTAATCAAACCAAACCTTGTAATGAAAACAACCCCAGATAAAGCAGCAACCACGCATCCAATTGTATTGAGTGCGTTATTAAGTCTATTAAATGATAACCAAATAAAACCAATAATAGCAGAAAGCCCAGGCGGAATATACAGCGAGCAAACATTAAATTCAATATATCGAACATGTGGTATTGAAAATGTTTGTAAAGGCTATGATTGCACGCTAAATTTTGATGTGTCTTTCTCAAGTGTTGAATATAGAAATGGCAAAAAGTGTAAGAGATTTGATGTTATAAAACCTATTGTAGATGCTGATGTTGTTATTGATTTGTGTAAATTAAAAACACATACCCTTGCGTCAATGAGTGCTGCGGTGAAGAACTTTTTCGGAGTGGTTCCTGGCATCATTAAATTTGAGATGCATTCAACTTACTCTGATCACGCCGATTTCTTTTCGATGATATGTGACCTTGCTGCACTTATTTGTGAAACAAAAAATGTGATTAGTATAACTGACGGAATCATTGGCATGGAGGGCGAAGGACCAACGGGTGGCAATCCAAAACAAATTGGAGCATTGCTTGTGTCCAAAAGTCCATTCTCATCAGATGTTGTTGCTGCAAACATTATTGGTTTAAAAACAGAAGATGTTGGCATTCTAGAAGAGTCTGCATCAAGAGATTACATGCCTTCAGATATTGATGAAATTACTGTTTTGGGAGAAGAAGTATCAAGTTGCAAAGTTGATTCTTTTGAATATCCAAGCACACATGGACTTAAAGCATTAAGATTTTTCTCAACTGGTCTAATGGGAAAATTCTTTAAAGCATCACCAGTTATAACAAACCGTTGCAAAGGTTGTGGAAAATGCAAAGAGTCCTGTCCAAAACACACAATCATCATGGAAAACAACAAGGCAAAGATTATATCCAAAAATTGCATTCGCTGCTATTGTTGTCAAGAGCTTTGTCCATTTACAGCGATTGATATCAAGCGAAACCCAATCATAAAAATTATCAACTCGATAAGGTAGACATTATGGTAAAACACATCACAGAAAAAGCATATGCAAAAATAAACCTTTTTCTCGACGTAGGAGAGAAGAGACCTGACGGGTATCACAATGTCATATCTGTAATGCAAAGCATTGATCTTTATGACGTTATTGAAATTGAATGCGACAAAGAGTCAAACGATAAAGTTATAAAAGTATGTTGTGAAAAAAGTGATATTGATGGCGAAAATAACGTAATGTACAAGGCCGCAAAAGCCTTCTTTGATTACAATAGGATTGACAATTACAATATAAAAATCGAATTGACTAAAAATATACCAATGCAAGCTGGTCTTGGTGGTGGATCTGCTGATGCTGGTTGTGTTATAAGAGTACTTGATAGTTTGTATTCAACACGCCTAAATGATTCCCAATTTCATGAAATAGGAATGAAAGTTGGAAGTGATGTTCCGTTTTGCATTACCGGCGGAACATGCACAGTGTTAGGTAAAGGTGAATTGGTTACAAGAATAGACAACATTCCTGATTGTTATGTGGTTGTTGCTATGCCAAATGGTTCTAAGATGTCAACAGCAGAAGCATACAAAAAGATTGATGAACTTGACGTTTCGGGTTCATTTGAAAACATGACTAATGCAATAAGCAAGCATGATATTGATATGATTGCAAACGGTGTGTTTAACAAATTTGAATATTTGATGGAAAGCGACTCTCCATCAATGATTGTAAGAAAAAAAATGAAAGAAAACGGAGCAAATACCTCAATGATGAGTGGTAGTGGAACAGCGGTGTTTGCTATTTGCGATGATGAAGAAAAAGCTAAAAGAGTTGCAAAATCAGTAGAGAATATATCAAAAGTGTTTGTTTGTAAGCCTATCAATTTCTAGACTTGCAACATTAAAGAAAGAAAGGAATCGTGTTTAGACACGATGGTGAAAAATGGCAAAAAGTAAGAAATTAAAAGTGTTTTCTCTCGGTGGTCTTGGTGAAATAGGAAAGAATATAACAGTACTAGAGTACTGCGACAATATATTGATTATTGACTGTGGAATTGGTTTTCCTGACAATGATTTGTTGGGCGTTGATCTTGTGACTCCGGATTTTACATATTTGATTGACAATTATGAAAAAATTGTCGGTCTTATAGTAACTCATGGACATGAGGACCATATCGGTTCAATTCCATATTTATTGCAAAAGATTAATATTCCAGTTTATGCTACAAAATTGACTCTTGGTATTTTGGAAAACAAATTTGAAGAGCATGATATGGGATATGATTCTCATATTTTCTGTATAGAAGCAGGAATGAAATTTAACCTTGGTGTATTTGGAATTGAGGTTATTAGAGTTAACCACTCAATTGCTGATTCAGTATGTTTCTCAATTGATACACCTGTTGGAAAAGTGTTCATTACAGGAGACTTTAAAATAGACTCTACACCTATAGATGGTGAAATGATGGACCTTACAAGAATAGGTGAAATTGGACGCGAAGGTGTTAAACTCCTTCTTTGCGAATCAACAAATGTAGAGCGTCCTGGGTACACTCCTTCTGAAAGAAGAGTTGGAGAATCGTTAGTAGGTTTTTTTGATGCATACAATAAGAAGAGAATAGTAATATCCACATTCTCATCTAATGTTCATAGGGTTCAGCAAGTAATTAATATTTCTGCAAAACATAATAGAAAAGTTGCTATTACTGGACGCAGTATGTTAAATGTTGTAAAAGCAGCTGATAAGCTCGGATACATGAACATACCAGAAGGAACTTTAATTGATATTACTGAAGCAAAGAAATATCCACCGAATCAGGTAACAATAGTATCAACTGGAAGCCAGGGTGAACCAATGTCTGGTCTATATAGAATGGCATTCGGGATGCATAGTCTAGTTGAACTTGGGTATGATGATCTTGTGATTATAAGCGCTTCATCGATTCCTGGTAATGAAAAACTTGTGAACAACATAGTAAATGAGCTATATAAAAGAGGAGTTTCTGTTATCACAGATAGTGATGGACCTGTACATGTTTCAGGGCATGCTTGTCAAGAAGAACTAAAAATCATTCATGCACTTCTTAAGCCTGAATACTTTATGCCAATTCATGGCGAAGCGAAACACCTATACAAGCATAAAGAACTTGCTCAATACATGGGCATGAAACCAAACCACATTTTCGTGTCTGAGATTGGTAAGGTCCTTGAGATTGATGGAAAGAGTGCAAAATTCAACGGAACAGTGCCTGCTGGAGTCGTGTATATAGATGGTTCTGGTATAGGTGATGTTGGTAATATTGTACTAAAAGACAGACGAAAAATTGGAGAGGCTGGACTTGTGTTGATTGTTGCAACACTTGATTTTAATAGCTATAATATAATGGACGGACCTGAAGTTATAACAAGAGGTTTTGTCTATGAAAAAGAATCTGAAGCATTACTCTCTTCAATGAAAGAAGTTGCGACTGATGCATTGAATGAGTGTATGTATAATTGCATTGATGACAGACCATATATCAAAGGTAAGGTCAAAGATGAAGTTGCTAAATTTGTATATCAAAACACGAAGCGTAAACCTATGGTAATGACCGTTATCATGGAAGCTGAGGTTTAGGAGGTATTTATAATGAAAAAGGTTTTATGTTTACTTTTGGCAATCGTAACTGTATTGTCACTTGTAGCATGTGGTGGCAATGTTGAAGACTCTTCATCAACAGATAATGTTGCAACAACTGAAGGAACAAATGCCACAACTGTTGGTACTCAGGGAACTGAAGCAACAACAGATGCTACAACAACTAATTCAGAAGAGACAACAGGTACTGGTGGTCCAATTGATCCAGTTGTTGAAAGCTATGGCTATACAATAATTGATGTTGGCGAGTATGCACAAGTTTGGGTTAGACCAGGTATTTGTGATGTTAAAGCTGATGTTAATAAGGGCCTAGGTTCTAAAGAAACATTAACATTGACAGTAACTCTAGCACCAGGTTTTGTTTTCGATGGTTGGACATTGACTAACTCTATTGCAAATAGCAAAGACAAACTTAATGGTTCAACAGAAACATATGACAAGGTATTGGTTACAGATACAACATATGAAATTACTGTTTCAGAAGACATCATTCCTGATGGCAGAGATAGAATTCTAATTGTTCCTAACTATAGCTATACTGTAACATATTACACAAACGATGGTCTTTCAAAAGATGGAAAGACAACATATGTTCAAAAATATCCAGCAGTAGCATATAACTGTGCTGTAACACTTCCTGAGCAGGGCTTCTTCTCAAGAGATGGTTATACACTTGTTGAGTACAATACAAAAGCAGATGGTACAGGCTATGGTGTAAGCCTTGGCTCAAGAATGCCTATGGGTGGAAAACCTACTGTTGAACTCTATTGTATTTGGGTAAAGCAAAATGATGCATCTGAATTCACATATACAACTTCAGGTTCATCCGCTGTAATTACTGGATACAATGGTACTGCAACAACAGTTGTAATTCCTGATATGATTGATGGAAAGGAAGTTAAATCTATTTCCACATTCACAACAAAGACTCCTGTTACAGAAGTAATTCTTTCAAAGAATGTTGTATCAGTTGAAAAGAAAGCATTCACATCACTTAAGACTCTGGAATCATTGGTTATGTACGATTGCATTACAAAGATTTCAGACACAGCATTTGCTCAAGGCGCTTTGAAGCATCTTAGAGTTAATGCTTCACTTAACTTGTTTAGTGGTTGGCAGCAAGTTCAATCAACAATTAAACTTGATAGAGTTGTTGATGCAGCTTATTCTGGCAAGAAATTGTTCTTCATTTATGGTGGTTCAGGTGCACACAATGGTCTTGATTGTGTTCAAATCGATGACGCTCTTAAGGGTGAATATTATATTGTAAACGTTGGTTCAAACGCACAATGTTCTGCAGCATACTATTTTGACTGGTTTGAGGACCTTGTTGATGGTGATGACGTTATTTTGTGGATGCCTGAATGTGGTAACTGGATGCTTGGTGATACAAGATTCCATGATAGACTTTGGGAAATCAATGCAGGTTATTACGATAGCTTAAGATACGTTGATATTTCAAAATTCACTCAAGTATTTGACTCATATCAGACTTATGCAAACTCATACCACGCTTCACAGCAATGTTCATACGATACATTCTGGAAGAGTGGCGATACATATGGCGACAATGCAGGTGTAAGAGCTTCAGCAGGAAAGACATATTATTATGATCTAGATGCAGCAGGAAGATGGGATATCAGTCTTGAAACATATACTCATCAAGCTGAACTTATTGCAAAGATGAAAGAACAGGGAAATAAGATGCTCTTTACATTCCCTGCAATGGATGAAAGCGGTGGTGGAATTAGTCAACAGAGCCTTGAATATTATAGAGATGATGTTCTTGAAGCATTCCCTGGTCTTGAATGTATTTCTGGCTGGGAGACACCACTTGTTCCAAATAAAATGATGTATGATAGTGAATGGCACTTGACATTAGATGGTGCAATTTACAGAACATCAAAGCTTGTTCCAGACATCGTTAATGCTTTAAAATAATCAACATAAAGAGATTGATATGTTTTCAGATTCGAATTTGATTTTCGTAACACTATGGCCGACAGTGCTTTTTGCACTGTCGGTCGTGGCCGTTATTGTTGAATATCTTTTTTTCAAAAAAAGAGCTTGGTTTTCACTAGTAAGTGCAATAATCATAACAGGTTCAGCAATACTATTATTAAAAGCAGGTTGCGCCTTGTGCGACTTTCTATTATTGATATGTGGCACATTGGCAATTCGCCTATTCTTTGAAATATTGGATAGGAGGAAGAAACAATGACATTTAATTCTTGGGAATTCCTCATTTTTTATCCTATAACAATTCTTTTATATTTCCTTCTACCTAAAAAGCTTAGTAGATTCAGCCTTTTGATAATGAGCCTTATTTTCTATTTGGCTTGGAACTATAAATTAATTGTACTAATTTTATTCACAACGGCAGTATCATATTTTGCTGCTTTGATTGTTGAAAAGACTCAAAAAGAGTCGGTTAAGAAGCTATGTCTTATTGTGTCGCTAATAGCATGTCTTGGCGTACTTGTATTCTTTAAATACTATAACTTCTTGGCATCTTCTTTGGGATGGGTATTAACAAACATCAATGGTAATGCATATGATTTTACATTAAATCTAGTTTTACCTGTTGGTATCTCTTTTTATACATTCCAAACATTGTCATACGTTATTGATGTATATAGAGGAAATGAAAAAGCAGAACATGACTTCTTCTTATTCACATTGTATGTAACATTCTTCCCACAACTTGTTGCTGGTCCTATTGAAAGACCAGGAAACCTTATTCCACAACTTAGAGAGAAGAACAAACTTGAGCCAGATAATGTAAGAATTGGTTTGCAAAAAATGGCTGTTGGTTTCTTTAAAAAGATTGTTGTAGCAGATTTGTGTGCGGAATATGTTAATGCAATATATAACGATGCTGGTAATGCAACCGGATTTGGTGTAATAATCGCATCAATTTTATTTGGTTTCCAAATTTATTGTGACTTCTCTGGATACACAGATATTGCTATTGGTTGTTCAAGAGTAATGGGCATTAAGCTCATGAAGAACTTTGATATGCCATACAAGGCAGAAACAATCAAGGACTTCTGGGCGCGTTGGCACATTAGCCTTTCAACATGGTTTAGAGATTATTTATACTTCCCACTTGGTGGAAGCAGATGCTCAAAACCACGTCATATGTTCAACCTTTTCATGGTATTTTTTGTAAGTGGTTTATGGCATGGAGCTAACTGGACATTTGTTCTTTGGGGTATCCTTCATGCTGTTTATCGTATTGTCGGTGAACTCACATTCAAATCAAGAGAGAAGTTCTGGGCAAAAGTTCATGTTAACACTAAATCTACATGGTTTAGATGGATACGTAAGGTGATAACATTCTTGTTTGTTGTGTTCTCTTGGGTATTCTTTAGAGCAAATAGTGTTGGCGATATGGGATTATTACTTAAAGCGCTCTTTACGAACATGGGAAGCCTTGGAAGCACATTGACAACAATGGGTCTTGGTACTACTGCAATTATTGTTACAGTACTCAGCCTTATTGTAATGGTAGAACTCGATGTATTGACGAACACAGAAGAAAACGAAATTGCAATAACACCTTCTAGAAAAACAAGTATTATGTGGACTATTTGGGCAGTTGCAATTGCATGGATAATGTTATTATCTGTGGGTGGCGCTAGTTCGTTCATATATTTCCAATTCTAAGGAGGCAGACATGAAAAAATCAATAATTAATTTCATTTGTATCCTCCTATGTATCTTGATTCCAGCAATCACTCTTATGTCATTGGGATTCATCATCCCACCACAATTTGACATGACATATCTTGGGGAATTAAAGTACAAAGTTGATAGATTAAATTCTATCGAAGGGCCAAAGATAGTAATTATTGGTGTTATT
>JAKSVJ010000037.1 GCA_024408015.1 Clostridia bacterium | reverse complement strand
ATTCTTGGTGATGAAAAATCAACAAAATACTTCTACGATTACCTGAATTTCTATGCCGATAATTATGACAAATTTGAGCTACACGGTGACTGGGTTGGAAAAGCAAGAGTTGGCGGTCAATCTCTAGATGAAGCTGTGTGGGGATTAGCTCTTGTTAGAACCATACTTGCTTGTAAACAATACATCCCAGAAGAAAGATTGAATTATTGGTATACTAAGTTGTTTAGACCAATGGCTGACATTTTGTATCCACAGGCAAACAGTATTCATAATATTTCATTGTGGATTATGTGTTGCGTGGGAGGAATCGGTGTATGCTTTAATGACCAAGAATTAATAGATAAAGCCGTAAATAGTAAATATGGCATTCGAGAACAAGTTCGCCAAGGCTTCACGGCAGATGGTGTTTGGAGAGAATGCTCCCTAACATACCATTACTATGTCGCTCAATCTTTAACTCAATTCATGCCAATGTATGCAACAATCAATACTGATGACAAAATGTTTGAAATTATGGAGAAATTATTCACTTCTCCTCTTGCATTCTCTCATGATGGTGAAACACTTCAAGCAATGAATGACGGATGGTATCCGGTTAAAATCGAGAGCAACTATTGGATGGAAAATTCCGTACTAAGACTTTTTGATAATGAAAATCTTGTCCATGATGTTAAAAAAGCAAGGCAAACAGAAAAGCTGGGTTATGGCTCTGGTGACCTGTTATACGACTATATAGATGACGAAGTTGACACTTATCATGAAATAAAACATGACGATATGTTTATTTATCCAAGTACAAATTTTGGATTCATAACCAAACCGTTCCACATGATTCTCAAAAGTGGAGTTGTATGCTCCACACACATGCACAGAGACTATATGTCAATCATGTTGCCACCATTTTCAGATGATCTAGGAACACCGGCATATTCTCACCCACTAATGAATTCTTGGTACAAAGACCCACCTGCGCACAACGATGTATGCGTTGATGGAACACAGCCTTGGCCAAGAGTTGACATAATTCATTCACATGTTGAAATGAAAAACGGGAGCATAATTGGAATAATTGGAGAAAATGAATGGGATGGCATTAAAAGCGTAACAAGAACGCTAACCCCTAATGAAAATAGTGTCGATGATGTTACCTGTTTTGAGAGCGATAGTTCGCATGTATATGATTGGTTCTTCCACAGTTTTGGTGATGAGTCATTCAACTGTGATGGTGACACTGTCGAATCATTAAATGGTGGACGAGCTTATCAGCATCTCAAATGTATCAAAAAAATGAATTGTGTTGGTTCATTCGTTGCAAAATACAATTACAATGGTAAAAACCTCGTGGTTACTATTCCGGTCGACGATAATACAGAAATCTATACAATGAAAACACCATCAAATCCGTCAGATAGTGTTAGAAACACTATCATGTTGAGACAATGTGGAAACAATGCTAAATTCAAAGTAAATTTTGAGATAATATAAAGAACATGGCTATGTGAAAATACTTCACATAGCCACTTTTTTAACTTTCAAGATCTTTATACACAAGGCCAATTTGACTTGCAATTTCATCCATTATTTTCATTATATCTAATGTTGCTTTTATTGGAACCATTCTACTCTCTTTAAGACCATCGCGAATATCTTGAGCTACACTATCAAATTCGTCAACATAAGAGATGCCATTGGCCTCGCCGCCTCGATATACTTCCTTTTTGAATATGTTCTTCTTATATGTAACACTATTATACCAATGATAGAACGGAGCTGTAATAATACCTTTTTCTCCATAAATTGTGAACTTCTCGCCTTTTAAATCCACAATTGATGAAACGATGTCAACTTTAATACCATTTTCAAATTCAAACTTAACAACATCGGATACATCTACACTATTTTGAAATTTAGCTGAACTTTCAATCTTGGTTGGATATCCAAACAAACGATATGCATATGTGATTGGATACACTGTAATATCAAGCAATGCTCCTCCACCGCGTCTTGGATCAGACACTCTTGGTGCATAATTAATTGACTTCATGCTAAAACTAAACTTAGCTTTTTTTACTTTGCCAACCTTTCCATCATTAACCCATTCCAATACCTTATTGGCAGGAGAAGAAAACCACGTCCACATAGCTTCAGCAATGAACACATCTTTTTCCTTTGCATAAGCAACAAGTTCATCTGCTTCTTTTGCGTTCATTGTGAATGCTTTTTCCACAAACACCGGTTTATTATTATCTATTGCAATTTTCGCATACTTCAAATGCACGTTATGTGTTGTGACAATGTATACAGCATCAACATTAGGGTCATTTACTGCATCTATTGGGTTGTCATATGCATTTCCACCATAAGTACTACAAAATGCTTTGGCCTTTTCAAAATCCCTAGTATAACATGATGCAATCTCATGTCTACCGCTTTCAACAAGCAACTTAGCCACAATACCGCCTAACTTGCCTGCTCCAATAAAACACCAACGAAATTTTTCCATATACCATTTCTCCTATTACTTTTTATTAAACAATCATGCCACATTTTTATCCTAATTTCAACTTCATTTTTTAGCAAAAAAATAACTTGGAAATATCCAAGTCATTTTTGCGTGGCGGAAGCAGAGGGATTCGAACCCTCGGACCCTTTCGGGTTTACCTGATTTCGAGTCAGGGCCGTTATGACCACTTCGATACGCTTCCATATGAATTTCATTTTCTTCAATTATAAACAAATTTGACTATTTTGTAAACCTTTTTGTGTTCATTAGCACATAGATGCAAATTACAAAATAATAATTATTGTAAAAAAAGATAATAATAATCGGTTTTTATGTTGCCAAACCAAGAATTACATGTATAATTGAGAGGACTTATCAAATCGGAGGACTTTATGATTTCTTTAAAAAGCATATATATTGCCAACATGCAAAGAATGGAAGAACAAGGCATTCCAAGACTAATAAACGCTACTAATTTTTCTGATCCATCAAGCCCTATTTATGGCAAACCAAATAGCGCGAATGGTGTATACGATTTTAGTTTTGACTTTGCTACCATTGCATATTCTATGGCTTTGTATAACGAACCACTGAGCAAATGGTATAGAAGTGAAACTCTACTTGACCTAATGACATCTTGCTGTTGCTATGCATTGAATCATGACATAAGAGAAGACGGAACAACAGATAACATTATTTCTAATTTCCGCCAAGCAGAATTCTTTGCTGCACCTCAATTGTGTTTTCTATATAGAGCATTTTTAAAAGTTGAAAATAAAACAGATAAAGAAAACAAACTTGAAGATTTGTTATATCAAGTAATCAAAAAGATATCTCAAGGACTCCTAAATAGTGGTTTCCATACACCTAACCATAGATGGGTACACACTGCTGCTCTCTTCACCACATACAATACTTTAAAAGACGAAGACAAAAACCCAGAATCAATCATTCTTGCGAACAAATATCTTGATGAAAAAATAGACATTGATGATAATGGGGATTTTGCTGAACGTTCAGCTGGCATGTATAGTGCGATTACAGATAGAGCTCTTTGTTATATAGCTAGAGAAGGTAACCTCCCTGAGCTTTATCAGCACGTCAAGAAGAATCTCACACTTATTTTCAAATACCTTGAAAGTGGAACTACAATCTTCACTCAAAACTCAACACGCCGTGACAAGGGTGAAGTAGGTAGTGATACTGTGTTTGACTTTGGCGCTTATCTTGATATTTGTGTGTTCGCATATAAACAAACAAAAGATGAATTCTTTATTCAAGTTCTTCTCCATGCAATAAATAGAAGAAAAGAACTATATACTCCTGCATTTAATTCAACCGCTTTCTTTGAGTGTAGAGACATAATGCTTGCCGATTATAATATAAAAGAACGCGATGACCTTCCTGAAAACTTCCACATATTCCAGCCAACAGCTAGTATTGTTAGAAGAAGATACAATAATGTTTCTTATACACTTCTTGCAAATAAAACTGGCTTTATCAATATTACAGCAGGAAGCATTACTACGACATTGCGTATGTGTTCTTCTTACTTTGCTATTGGACAGTTTGTACCTGAAGTTATTGAACAAATCGGAGAAACTAGTTATCGTTTAGTATACAAAGCTCACACTGGATACAAAAAACCATTTGATAATCCGCCTGAACACTCGGAACAATATTGGACAATGGACTACAAGAGTCGTGAAGATATTGCTGAAAGTGACTATTCTTATGAAGTATTAGTATCATTTGTTGAAAATGAAATCAAACTTCATGTTAAAGTCGATGGAATGGATAGAGTACCATTCAAAATGGAATTCGTAACAACACCAAACGTAATGGTAAACGCTAATGGGGCTATGCTTGAAGGTTCTCCTAATACTTCTGTTAGCGCAAAAGAAGGAAAAATTACAATGCAGAACATGGATGGAGATTATATCGAAATCGATGGTGTCTTTTGCAAGCATTTTTACAATCGTGCGATGAGAGGAAGCGTTCCGGTTCCTGCGAATAAATTTACAGTATACCTTACAGACTTCTCTCCTCTTGAAAAAGATATCACAATAAAATGTGAAGTTAATCACAAATGGGATTATTTTGACTAGTAAAAACAAAACCGACCACATGGTCGGTTTTTTGTTAATTAATTATCAGCTCGAGAATAACCTACTTTCATTCTAACGCTTGACTCTCTCACCAAATTGTTAATTATTGATGTTGTTTCTCTCTTTGCCATAGCTGATGCTTCTTCATTAGCTTCATCTATTACCTTAATATCTTTTGTCTCAATAAATTTGTTATCAAATCTATTAACGATTTCATGTCCTTGATATGCCATCGCATTTTGATAACGCTCAACCATTTGAATACAGTATCCATAATATGGGTCTGCCAAAGAACCTATTAATCTACTACCCCAATAGAAGTTCTCTGTTGAAACATCCATTCCCACTTCGCTAATGTATTTTGGGAATTTACTTACATTAGTGTACATTCGGACACATGCGTTAAATGGATTTGGCCCAAAGCATACCCATTCAATCGATTTAATTGCATCAGGAACATATCCTCTTATTTGAAGAATAGCCATTACACCTGTTCTATTGATACCAATTGGACGATATATTCCCTTCTTTGGATTGTCAGCTTTGGCATGTGGGTTGTATGGTGTTCCCTGATAGTATGAAGACAATATGTATTTTACGTCTTCAACTGTTATCTTTCTCTCTGGAACAAGTGCCCATGGGATATCATCACTCTCTGGGGTGAAATCCGCATTATCTCCATCACATTTATATGTTCTCGGATTAAAATATCTAGCCATAAACCAAGCCCTAGGAGTGTTATAAACATGATCTGAATCAGAGTGACTACCAAAAGCAATTCTTGGATTAAAATTACCATCATTATTCATATCAAGATGATATTTTTCCACAAATTCTTTGAGATCACTTGAACACATGTTCTCTTTTTTGTCACCATAAGCATCATCAAAATCAAAATTATCCAATCCAAACTGGTTTGGCATAATAACATATTCATCATCTTTGACTCTCTTTGCAATCCAGTGATGTCCGCCTATTGTTTCCATCCACCACACTTCATCTTGGTCAGAAAATGCAATTCCGTTTGATTCGTATGTTCCATACTTTTCAAGCAACATACCTAATCTTTCAACACCTTCTCTAGCTGAATGAATATATGGCAAAACAAGAACAACTAAGTCTTCTTCACCGATACCGCCTGGTATGTCCTTTTCCTTTTTGGTTTTAGCTTTCTTGAATCTAACCATTGGATCAGCACCCATTACAATTGCGTTTGTGGTAATGGTTTCTGTAGCTGTCATTGCAACATTTGCTTCATTAATACCATTTGCTGCCCATATGCCACGATTAGTGTTAACACATGGTGTTGATGAATATTTCATTGGATTGTCTGGCAACTCGATTTCAAGTTGTCCAATTACACTTTTATATTTTCTTGGCTGATCTTTTGAATCAACAATGATTAGCTTTTTTACATCATATGAACCATCGTCATTTCTAGCAATCATCGTTGAGCCATCATAACTTGCCTTTTTTCCTACTAAAATTGTTGTACATGCCATAATCGTGTACCTCCTATTGCATTTGATTTTACCACAATTTGTATGATTTGTTAATATTAACGTGACATTTTTCGTTTGCTGTGGTAGTATGAAAGAAAAAACATAAGGGTATCATCATGGAAAAAATATATTTAGCAGGTGGATGCTTTTGGTGCATCGCAAAACCATATAACGAAATAAATGGCGTTACTAAAGTCATAAGCGGATACAGCGGTGGTGACGAAATAAATCCCACATATGACGACGTTAAACATCAAAAGACAATGCATAGAGAAACCATTTGCATTGAGTATGATGAAAAAATCACTTCTCTTAATGAAATAATAGATACATATTTCTACAATGTTGACCCATTCGACGATGGTGGCCAATTCATTGATAGAGGGCACTCATATACTCTAGCTATATACTATGAAAATGATGCACAAAAAGATTTGGCTATTAGTAAAATGAAGAGCATCGAACAAAAAACAGGAAAGACCGTTTGTGTTGCGCTTGAAAAATTCAAATCTTTTTGGAAAGCCGAAGATTACCATCAAGATTATGCTATAAAAAACCCTGAAGCTTTTGAAAAAGAACTTGAAGAAAAAAAAAAAAAAAACAGAAAGGTTGAAATATAATGGATATTAAAAAGCTTCTTAACGAGATGTCACTTGAAGAAAAAGTCGGTCAATTAACACAGTTGAACTGCTCATTTTTTAAAGAAAACACTGCTGAAATAACCGGCCCGGCTTCTGCTCTTGGTATAGATGCTGAAGATGGTAAATATGCAGGTTCAGTTTTGAACTTTGACTGTGCCACAACAATGCGTACAGTACAAGAAATTGCTGTTCGTAGACATCCTCATCATATTCCACTTCTATTTATGCAAGATGTTATTCATGGATATAAGACAATATACCCTATTCCTTTAGCAATGGGATGCTCTTTTGATAAAGAACTTGTTAGAGATTGTGCAAACATGGCAGCTAAAGAAGCCGCTTCGAGTGGTGTTCAAGTTACTTTTGGACCAATGGTTGATCTTGTTAGAGATGCTAGATGGGGACGAGTTATGGAGTCAACTGGTGAAGATCCATATCTCAACTCGGTTCTTGCTGCTGCTCAAGTCGAAGGCTATCAAGGCGATATGACAAAGGACCATAATATAGCAGCATGTGTAAAACATTTTGCAGCATATGGTGCAGCTGAAGCCGGCAGAGATTACAATACTGTTGATATGTCAGAGAGAACCATGCGTGAATTCTATCTTAAAGGATATAAGGGAGCAATTGATGCAAAAGTTAAGATGATTATGACATCATTTAACACAATTGCCGGAGAACCTGCTACAGGAATGAAGCTTCTCTTTACTGATATTTTGAGAGATGAGTGGAACTTTGACGGTTCTATTATTAGTGACTATAACGCTTTTAGAGAAATGATTAAGCACGGTGTCGTTGAAAATGAAAAAGAAGCAGCAAAGAAAGCCCTTCTTGCTGGCAACGAGATCGAAATGATGTCTGCTACAATATATAAATATGCAAAAGAGTTAATCGATGAGGGTATCATATCAATTGAACAAATTGATAAAGCCGTTTTGCGTGTACTTAGACTCAAGGAAGAACTTGGTCTATTTGATAACCCATATAGATACGCTTCTGTGGATAATGAAAAGTCAAATCATCTTTGCAAAGAACATAGAGCTTTATCAAGAAAAGCAGCAACAAAATCAAGTGTTCTTTTGAAAAACAATGGCGTTCTACCTTTTAGCATTGATGTTAAAAAAATTGCTGTAATTGGGCCTTTTGCTGATGAGAAAGAAATCATTGGTTCATGGTCATGTGTCGGTAAATCTGACGATACAATATCAGTTGTAGAAGGTATTAAAAATATCGTTCCAAGTTCAATCATTAAGGTTGAAAAAGGATGCACTTGGAAAGGTGAAGACTTAGACATCGACTCTGCTGTAAACGTAGCTAAAGAAAGTGATATCGTTATTCTTTGTCTTGGTGAGCATCAAAGCTGGAGTGGCGAAGGTAATAGCCGCGCAATGCTAGAATTACCTAGAAATCAAATAAAGCTTGCAGAAGAGATTGTTAAAGTTAATAAGAATACGGCTGTTGTGTTGTTTAATGGTAGACCTTTGGCAATCAAAGACCTTGACGATATAGCTCCAGCTATACTCGACATGTGGCAGCCTGGTACTGAAGGTGGAAATGCATGTGCGGAATTATTGTTTGGACTTGCAAATCCAGAAGGAAAAGTAACAATGACATTCCCTCTTTGCACTGGTCAAGAACCTATTTATTACAATCATCTACCAACTGCTCTTCCTGCTGTTTCTTCCGTACGAACTTCAGACTCTGTCATTTCGTCATCACGGTCGATACCGAGACACATCACTGCTTTCACATAGGTATTGCGGCGATACCGCTTTCCCTTATAAAGGCCCCTTCCATCCGGTTGCACGACCCAGTCTCTTCGAAACGAGGCAACCCGCTCAACCGCAGCCCGCCCCCCCTCGCTCCACCCCCAGTCCCCACAAACCTCCCCGTCACCCCCTCCCAGCTCCGCCACGGCGCTACGGCCCCCGACCCTCC
>JAKSVJ010000036.1 GCA_024408015.1 Clostridia bacterium | reverse complement strand
TCAACTGCTCCGACATCACCGCGGACCATAACGCTTACTAATCCAGAACCGATTTTTTCTGTTCCGACTAATGTAACGTTAGCTGCTTTGACCATTGCATCAGCTGCTTCGATTGCTGCAACTAATCCTCTTGTCTCAACCATTCCTAATGCTTCTTGTGCCATGTTAACTCCTCCTTTACATGTCTATTTAGAAACTGAACTTTTTTTAGCTGTTGTTTTTGCACTTGGTGCTTCAACTACTTCGCTTTTTTGTTCATCTTTCTTTAATCTTGATGCGCTAATTTCAACTATTCTTCTTGTCTCGCTATGTGGTGCTGCAATTACTAAGTAAGCATTTGGTTTTTTAATTGCCCCTTTAACCGCATTTTCAACAGCCGCATTTACTGCTGCTACTTGACCTTCAACAACGATAGTTACAAGTCTTCCACCTAACTTTCTCTCCCATGTGACAAATGACACATTAGCGCTTTTGGTCATTATGTCGAGAGCGTCGAGAGCTGCAACTACACCAGATATTTCGATAAATCCTAATGCTAAATTTTCCATTGTGCCCTCCTAATCTACATCGAATCCAGAGATCTTAAGCATTTTCTCGGTATCATCTTCACATAGTGGAATGACATGTGAACAAACAACACCGCTCACTCTATTAGCAGCATCTTCTGCTGCTTTTACAGCTGCTGTACAATCACTGAC
Organism: Clostridia bacterium; assembly: GCA_024408015.1. GTDB lineage: Bacteria > Bacillota > Clostridia > Oscillospirales > CAG-272 > RGIG6816. The sequence continues at coordinate 8,064 of JAKSVJ010000036.1, read as the reverse complement.
GGATCCTCTAAACTTAACGCAAACAAGTAAAGGTACAGGTAAAGAATCTGCGTTGGCTGGTTTGTTTTTATCAAACTTTTCAACGGTAACATTTGCGGCTTTGCAACCAGCATCGCATGCTGCAAATGCGGCTACTAAACCATATACCTCAATCATTCCTACTGCTTGTTTCATTTAATTTTTCCTTATTTATTTACAATTGCTATTTTGAAGCCCTCTTGTCTTAAGTTAACTCCCATTGCTTCATTAATTTGATCTAATGGGAACTTATGAGTAATGAGTTCTTTCATTGGTATGCCAATAGCTTGGCTTCTTTTTAAGAAATCGAATGTTGTAGCATAATCTCTTAATGTGTATACCCAGCTTCCTACTGTTGTAATTTCTTTACTACAGATATCGAAGTGAGGGTTGATTGTTGCATCTCCACCATTGATGAAGAATCCTAATTCACATAATCCTCCACCATTTCTGATGAATTTGTAGATATTGCTATGGCCTGCTGGAGCACCAGTGCATTGGAATGCAAAGTCTGCTAAATGGCCATCGAATGAATCACTTACTGCTTTTGATAAAGCTTCAATTCCTTTATGTTCAGTGAAGTTGACTTGTTTTGTTGCGCCCATCTTCTTAGAGAATTCAAGACGTTTTGCATTTCCATCAACTGCACAAATGTTTTCAATACCTAATGTTCTTAATACTGCGATACAGATGAGTCCGATAGGTCCTACACCTTGAACAACAACTCTTGAATTAAATCTTAAGATTCCTGTTGTTTTAGCTCTTTCAACTGCGTGAATAAGAACTGCACAAGGTTCGATGAGGATTCTACTTTCTAAATCTAAGTCGCTAACATTGAATACTGTTGATCCACCTTTAATTAAGATGTAATCAGAGAACCAACCTTTTAAGTGGTTATTTGAATCATTATCAGGTAATAATCCATAAACATCGGCGCCACCGACATTTTGTTTATTTAAGTCAAACATTGTGATATCAGGATTATCTTTAAAGATCATACAAGTTACTACTTTGTCTCCAACCTTTAAATCCTTACCAGCGCTATCTTTCTTAACATTTTTACCCATTTTTACGATTTCACCAGTTCCTTCATGTCCAAGTACAACTGGAATTAAGGAGAATGGGTCTTTTCTGAATTCGTGAGCATCTGTACCACAGATTCCACATCCTTCAACTCTAACTAAGATGTCATCATCACCTAATTCAGGGATATCAACTTCTTTAATTTCGAATTTTTCTAAAGCTGTTAAGTAAGCTACATGTGCTTTAGTTGGAACACCATATGAACTACTTCTATATTCACTAGGTTTATTTTGTTGACCATTAAGATTATTTAAAACAGACTTTACTAGTTCTTCGATTTGCTTTGAATCTAAATCCATATTAATTTAATCCTTTCTCAAATATTTCTTTTGCGTATTTAGCAAGCGCGGTGTCTTGCTCTTCTGAGCCACCAGATACTCCAACTCCTCCAATAATTGCTCCGTCTTTATTTGTAAGAGGTTCTCCTCCTCCAAATATGACGATTCTTCCATTATTGGTGAATTGAATGCCATATAGGCTACCATCTGGTTTGGCTAATTTTGAAAGATCTTTAGTAGACATTTTTAGCGCTACACTTGTGTAGGCTTTATTAAGTGCTATGTCGTAGCTTGCGATATAAGAATCATCTAAGCATTGAACTAATACAGGATTTGCACCTCTATTAGTTATTGCTATGACGGCCTTAACTCCCATGCTTTTAGCTTTATCTCTGACCTTTCTTGCTAGATGTTCAGCTGCGAACAAGGTCATATTTCCATTTGGTCTAAGATAATCAGAGACTACACTTTTAACGACTTTTTCAACAGCGTTACTATCCATTTATCTTTCCTATTTCTTTAAAGCTTCCATTACTCTCTTAGTGATTTCATCAACTAATGCTTTGTCATCACCAGATGCAGAGTGGCAATTTCCTCCGCATGAACCTGAAGTTCCTCCACAAGAGTGGCAGCTTGGTTTTCCTTCTTTGGCTCTTATACAAACGTTTGCTGGGTGTTTACCTGGCATACCGAATCTACGGCGAATTTCGTATAAGTCTTCAACTTGTTCAGGTGTGAATTCTTTTGGTCCGCCTAACATTCTGCTTTGATAGAGAAGTTGTGCGTAGAATTCAACTGATTCCATTTTGTAATATGCATTGATTAAGCTATTTGACCAAGATAATGCACCATGTTGAGCAAGTAATACTGCGTCGAAGTATGGAAGGAATTCTTCAATTGAATCTGGAATTTCTTCTGTTGATGGACGTCCATATTTTGCAAGAGGTACACATCCTAATGAGATAACTGCTTCTGGCATAATTGGTTGAGTTAATGCTTGTCCAGCGATTGCAAAGCTTGTTGCATACATTGGGTGAGCATGGACAACTGACATAACATCAGGTCTTCTCTTATAAACTCTTAAGTGCATTTTGATTTCACTTGATGGTTTATATGGTCCATGTTGTTCAAGGACTTTACCATTTTCATCAACCTTACAGATCATTTCTGGAGTCATAAATCCTTTTGAAACTCCAGTAGGTGTACATAAGATTTCGTGTTCTGAGATTTTTACTGAAATGTTTCCGTCGTTTGCTGCAACCATGCCACGATTGTAGATACGCTTACCGATTTCACAAATCTCTTTTTTGATTTCGTATTCATTCATAACAGTCATAATCGTTTCTCCTTTTTACTGTTTATTCATATTCGTAATATCTCGGTTTATCAATTTTGAGGTAATCAATTATTTCTTGAACACCTTCTCCAGTTACCGAGTTAACGTGGAAGATTTTTCTACAACCGGTATTTCTCAACCAGTTCTCTGCTCTTGTAGGATCGGCCAAGTCACATTTTGTAACTATTCCGACACATTCTCTACTTACCATCCCAACCATATTAGGAGAGAAGAGAGGATACCATTCGTTTGCCGCTATCAGTAAGCCAACTACATCAGCTTCATAAGCGTATAGGCCAAGGGCACAACCTAAGTTTTTGTTTTCGCAGTATTCTCCAGGAGTATCTATAATCCAATCTGTCCAGTCGACGTATTGTGTTTTATGATACTCAATCTTTTCATGTCTTAGAGCTTGTTTGAGGGTTGTTTTACCAACTCCGCTCCTTCCAATAAAGATTACTTTTCTCATTATGTTTTTGTAATATCACATACGGTGAAGTGGAGCTTTTCAATACAGAAGTCTAATACTGCTTGAATTGAAGCTTGAACCTCACTAACTGTTCCAGTGATGATTACAGTTCCTGAGAATCTATCAACGAAACCCATTCTTGCTCCAGATGCCTTCATACAGATATCTGCTGCAATGATTGCTGTTTCGCTTGGGCACAAGGTCATAATTCCAATTGCTGTTGCTGCGTACTCAACATTTGGATCAAGGCCAAGCTTTCTATATAGGAGCTTGTCTGGATTTGCAATAATATGTGCTAAGGTAATTTGTTTACCAGGAACGCTTTCTTGAATGATTCTTGTTTTAGTTTCATTTGGCTGAAGCTTATCAAATTCCATTACTTAACCTCCAATCTGACCTTTAAGTCCTTCTTGTTTGACCACTTCGAGTAGTTGATTCATCAACTCTTTTGAAGGTGGTTCAATGTCTTCTATTGAATAGGTCCTACCTAATCCATAGTATTTGTCTTTTCCTAATCTGTGATAAGGAAGAATATGCATTTCATTTACGCCAATTGATTTAGCATATTTTGCTATCTCTCTTATCTCATCAACCGTTGCATTGAACGTTGGGATAACAGGGGTTCTAACTATTAATTTCTTAAAATCCCTTGAGATTTTGCGTGCATTTTCGAGAATTAATTCATTTGATTGACCTGTGAACTCTTTGTGCTTTTGGCTATTCATATGCTTGATATCCATTAAGTAAGTATCAAGATATGGAATGAGTTGCTCGATCTTCTCATAAGGGGCGAATCCTGTTGATTCAATTGCTGTAGATAATCCGTTTGCTTTTGCAGCTCTTAATAAGTCTCTAGCAAACTCGAATTGTCCTAAGCATTCACCACCCGAGAGAGTTAACCCTCCTTGTGATCTTCGATAATAGATTCTATCTCTTTCTATTATGTCCATTACTTCTTCAACTGTGATGTCTCTGCCAACGGTTTTTGTTTTGCCGTTTATTGTCATCTCTTGAATTCCAAATTCTTGTCCTTCAGGATTGCAACACCATTTGCATCTTAAGTAACAGCCTTTTAGAAATACGATAGTTCTAATACCCGGACCATCGTGAACCGAGAACCTTTGAATGTCGAATATTCTTCCTTTTGTTTGAAGATATTCTTCCATTAAAACTCTCCTTGTTCAGTTCTGCTAATGATGTCATTTTGTAGAGCTCTTGATAACGATGTAAATAATGCGCTATATCCAGCAACTCTAACAACTAAACCTTTATATTTTTCAGGATGCGCTTGAGCATCTCGTAAGGTTTCTCTTGATACAACGTTGAATTGCATGTGGCTTCCCTTTTTATCAAAGTAACCTCTTACAAGAGCAACGAAGTTTTCAAGTCCAGCTACACCAGCTAGTGCAGTTGGGTGGAACTTCATATTGAATAATGTTCCGTTACTTGCAATGAAGTGATCGATATGGCTAACAGAGTTACAGCAAGCTGTTGGTCCATTAGTATCTCTTCCTGCTGCTGGTCCAACACCATCAGCAATTGGAGTATAAGCGAGTCTTGCATCAGGAGTTGCTCCTGTTTGACCTCCAAGTAAGACGTTAGCACTTACTGGATATAAACCTGCTTGGTAGATTCCACCACGAGGGTTCTTATATTGATCCAATTTCTTGGTGTACATATAAGTAACTTCTCTTGCGAAACTATCGATTTCTTCAACGTCGTTACCATATTTTGGAAGAGCCTCGATATCAGCTTTTAATTTCTGATATTCAGCCTTCTTTTCTGGTGAACATTTATTTTTAGCAACCAAGTTATATGTGGTTGTTGCAAGTTGTTCTGTGATTGCTTGTCCTTCTTTTGCAAGATCAACAAGAATCTTTTTAGTTAATTTCTCTGCTTGATGAACATCCATATCTTCACCGTAGTTATTATCAATTGCTTCTTTATAGAAACCGATTGAATATTTGTGTTCATCATATACAAGAGTTTTTATTGCCCATAAGGCATCGGTCATATTAGCAATTCCGAATCCTTGTGGACCTGTGAAGTTATGAACTGCACCACCCGCTTGTAATGGCTTGCCTCTTCCGATGCAATCATCAACCATACAAGATTCAAATGGTAATGGACATCTTTCTTTATGTGCGTAATCAATTGCGTTAATTGAATTTACTAAGCACTTAATGAAGAAGTTCATTTGCTCTTCATAAGCTTTTAAGAATTTTTCGAAGGTATCAAATTCTCTTACATCTCCTGTAGTAGGACCAATTTGTACTCCCTTATCTACACCATTAGAGAATACAAGCTCAACAGGTCTACACATATTGAAGAATGCTGCATCGTGCCAACCCTCTGTTCTATGTGGTGTTTGAGGTTCAACACATCCGATGATGTTATAATCACGAGCTTCTTCAGGAGTTAATCCTCTGCTTATTAATTGAGGAACGATAACTTCGTCATTGTAATAAGCTGGGAATCCAATACCTGTTCTTGTTAGTTCAGCTGCTCTTATTAATAAAGAGTGAGGTGAACCATTCCAAACTCTTATCGAGAAACTTGGTTGAGGTAAGAAGACATGTTCAGTAGCTGTAATACACATGAACGATAAGTCGTTTGTAGCATCCAATCCATGTATGTCTTGACCACCAACAATTAAGTTTTGGAATAATGAGTATCCAGCAAAGCCTTCTGCTGATACGCAATCACGAACTTTATTTAGATCATTTAGTTTTACCCATATACAATCTATTAATTCTTGTGCGTATTCACGTGTGAGCGTACCTCTTTCTATATCACGTGCGAAGAATGGATACATATATTGATCGAATCTTCCAGGTGAGATAGAGTGACCGCTAGATTCTAACTGAAGCAATTGTTGTACAAACCAGAAGGATTGAAGTGCTTCTTGGAATGTCTCTGCAGGATTTTCAGGAACTTTTGCTGTAATCTTTGCAATTAAGAGAAGCTCTTGCTTTCTTTGCTCATCATTACATTCATATGCCATTTTCTTAGCAAGTTCGCTATATCTATGGGCATATCCGATAACTGCATTTAGAGAAATTATAATTCCTTCAAGGAATGCTTTCTTTTCTGCATATTCAGCATCACTCATATCTAACTTAAGTAATGCTGCTCTTGTTTCATCAAGAATCTTTTTATAACCAAAGTTAATAACTTTTGGATAATCAACCGTTACATGTCCAACACCGTTATAGAAGTAATTACCTGGTGTAAAGATGTTATGTTGGAATGCTTGATATGCTTTTGGGTCCATATAGGATGTTGCAAGATCACTTGTTGTTTTGCCTTTCCAATATTTATTTACTTCGAGAAGTGCTTTTTTAGTTTCTTCTGAAATGTGGAATGGATCAGCAACTCTTGTTTCTAATGTGTCTAATTCAGCATTCAACCATTCAAACGAGAATTCTGGGTAAGTCTGACATCCTCTAGGAGCAATAGTTGACGAACCAACAATCAACTCCTCATCACGAATGATAATTGGGATGTTTTCAAGTATGTGAGCAAAAGCCTTAGCTCTTCTTGTAACAACCGGTTCATTTTCGGTCTCCATATAAGATTGAGTGAGGAGCACTGCTCTTGCTGCTTCAACCTCTGGGAGCTTTCTGTACAAGTTTTCTACCAAGCGATTAATTCTTTCACTTTTTTTGATTTTTTCTGTGTAGAACTTTTTCATGACATTACCTTTTATCTAAAAGTAATATATCACTACGAATGTTGATTGTAAACATATTATTTCAATAAATTTCACTAACAAAACAACAAAAACAACACAAAACCACATTTTTTGAGAAAATAAGCACTTATTAATAAATAGAACATTGTTGTTTTTGTTGGTTTTATATTTTTGTAATGATTAGATTGAATCTATACTTTTTAAGTTAAAACAAAGTTTTAAAGTCAAAAATCAAAATGTTGTTTTTTCTTTGTTTGCGTGTGAAAACAACATAAAACCACATTTTTAATTATCGGATTTTTTTGTAAATTTGAGTATAAAAATATAATTTTTCATTGCTGTTTTTAGACAAAATCAGATGTTGGAAGTACAAACAAAAACAACATTTTGACATAAAAAAATATCTCGTTTTCTCATCAATAAGAACGAAAATACGAGATACTCAATCAAAATTTGTGAGATGAATTTAACTCAAAAAATCCAAAATCTTTTCCCAAATATCATCATCCTGGATCGTCATTTTGAGGGCAGATTTATCACTCATAAAAGCCACTTTTTCTTCAAAGGTTTTTAGTTCGTTCGACTTAATTTTTGCCCCATATTCAGCAAAGGTATTATTCATGTACTTAATAGCTTCAACTGTGTAATTAGGGTTATGTCCTTTACCAGACACTACTAAATAAGAAATATTCTTGTTATTTATTTTTTTCTTCAAAAAACCAGATGCTGACTTATAAGGAACAATTTTATCGTCTGTTGAATGTATGAATAAAATTTTATCATCTGTGGTTTTAAGGTACTTAAAATTGTCGAGACTATAGTTTTGGCATTTATCACTTTCGTATTTAATAGCTGGTTTACTTAAAAATGGTATTTTAAATAATGCATTCACTTCTTTTTTGAAAGAAAAGAAGCCTGATATGACAACGCCTTTTCTAATCTTACTATTAAGATTAAGTGTATTTAATGTTGTATAACCTCCTAAAGAGTGGCCAACAACTATAATTTCACCACTATAATCAACAGTTTTTAGCAATTCATTAACATCTTTAGTTGGTTGATTAATCGAATTGAGATTTTCTCCCTCGGACTTATCGCATCCAGTGTAATCTAGAGTTAATACTCTATATCCAGCTTTGCATAACCTATTAATCTCCGCCATATATGCAGTATGACCAGGACCTAT
>JAKSVJ010000035.1 GCA_024408015.1 Clostridia bacterium | reverse complement strand
TGGAAAATTTGTTTTTATGCAAGACTTAGAGATGGAAATCATGCCGCAAGCCTTATTAAATATATGCTAACTCCAGTTGAACCAACACGTTATTGGGGTGGACCCGGTGGCATGTATCCAAATCTATTTGACGCACATCCACCATTCCAAATCGATGGCAACTTTGGACTTGCTGCTGGAATTAGTGAATTAATCATTCAAACAGATGGTGAAAATACTCTTATTCTCCCTTCTCTTCCAGATGCTTGGCAAAACGGATATCTTAAAGGTGTGAGAATCCCTGGTGGCGCCAAAGCAGATATTTACTGGAAAGATGGTAAGCTTGATAAGCTAGACATTAAAGGAAATTACACTGGAAAAATCATGTATAACGGAACCGAATTATCAGTATAGTACGAGTGTATAAATTTGACAATAGATCGAAGCGCTCCCTAACTTTTGAGCTATGGGAGCGTTTTTTGTTCATTTATTTTTTTAGTGATTTTGACATAAGCCAATCGATCAAATCAGGTTCTTTATATGCTGGTATCCAGCTATTATGACCAACGCCCTCGTAATATGTCGCTCTAACATCAGCGCCAACTTTCTTGAGAGCTGCTTCCATGTCTTTGCCGCCTGAAGGTGGGACAGTTCCATCAGCGAGACCATGAAATATCCAAACACTAATATCCTTTAGCTGTTCTGCATATCCAGGAAAACCCGCTCCGCAAACAGGAACAGCTGCCGCGAAAACATCAGGTCTACGAGTAACAATCTCCCACATTCCATATCCACCCATAGAAATACCTGCAGCATATACTCTATCTAAGTCAACAAAAGGCTTAGCCAAAAACATATCAAGTAACATCATAGCAGCTTGCATTGCTACTGATGGATCATCAAGCTTTTCTCTAGAACCTGTAGTCCAAACATGATGCACATTAATCCATTCATGTTTCTCATGCTCACAAGGACATTGAGGTGCAACAATTATGCAATTATCCCGTTCTATGATTCTATCAAGTAATTCATTTGGCTTTTGGAGCACTCTAATTTGATATTCATTATTTGTTCCACATTCACCATGACCATGAAGGAAAAACATCATTGGGTATTTTTTAGTCTCATCCATATTGGATGGATAATATACTCTATATGGCAAATCCATTTCGTCGCCAGTAACTGTATTCTTGTAGTTCAATACGTCTCTTATCATTGAGTCAACTGTATTCAAACTGATCACTTCCTTATATCAAAGAATTTTGCACAAACATTATCGCACACAAGTAAAAGAAATTCAAGTAATTAGTAATTCTTTTTCTTGTAATTAACAATTTTGCATGTTATCATTACATAAAGATTGGAGCTACTTATGAAACTTATTTTTCGATATATACAAAAGCATATATTAATATTTGCTTTTTCAATGTTATTTCTAACAATGGAAGCGGTTGCTGACTTGTTGCAACCAACCCTAATGTCTATGATTGTTGATAATGGTATAACTAATGCAGATATTAGCCTTATCATAAAATATGGAATAATAATGTTACTAATCGCTTTTGTTGGGGCTTTTTCAGCCATAATGAGAAACAAATTTGCGAGCACGACTTCGCAAACAATTGCAAAAGAAATTCGTTCCGACCTGTACGCTAAAGTTCATACGCTATCATTTGAAAACATAGATAAATTGCACCCTGCTTCAATCATTACTAGAATGACAAATGATGTAACTCAAGTTCAAGAATTCATTAATGGCTTGATGAGAATCATGGTTAAGGCGCCAATTACTTGTATAGGTGCAATAGTTTTGATTATTATACGTACACCAAAGCAAGCTCCAATTATAGCGATAATACTAGTTATTGTCTCCATTTTAATTTTAGGAAACATAAAATTTGGTTATCCTAAATTTGGAATAGTGCAAAAGAAACTCGACGGGCTTAATAGCACATCTCGTGAATTTTTATCATCAGTACGTGTAGTAAAAGCATTTAGTGCAGAAGATGCAGAAGAAGCAAAATTTGTTGAATCGTCTCAAGAATTGGCGCTAGCAAACACTGAAGCACTTAGAGTAATGGCTGTCTTTGCGCCACTTATTAGCTTAACTGTTAACTTTGGTATAATTATTCTCTTATGGATATCAAAATCACAGAGTAGCGAGCAAATTGGTAAGCTTATGGCTTCTGTAAACTATATGACACAGGTTCTTTTCGGTGTCACAATGATATCAAACATGATAAACGTTGCGGTAAGATCTATAGCTTCATCAAAAAGAATAAACGAAATATTTAATGAAAAACCTGCTCAAGTAAAGGCTGAAAATGCGCAAGCTATTGATATACATGGCACAATCACTTTTGATAATGTAAGCTTTAAATATGCTAAATCAAGTATTGAATCGCTAAGCAATATTACATTTGAAGTCAAAAGCGGTTCAACCATAGGAATTATCGGTCCAACAGGTTCTGGTAAATCAACTCTAATAAACCTAATCCCACGATTTTATGATGCCACAAGTGGTAAAGTCTTAATTGATAATGTCGACGTTAATACAATTGAAGAACATTGTTTAAGAAATGCAATTTCACTTGTTCCACAAAAATCACTGCTGTTCTCGGGAAGTATAAAAGATAACCTCTTGTGGGGTGATGAAAATGCAACAGATGAAGAAATTGAGCATGTTGCAAAAATTGCATGTGTACACGATTTCATCATGAGTACAAGCGACGGATATAATACACTACTTGGTCAAGGTGGAGTCAACTTATCTGGTGGACAAAAACAAAGACTCTCTATAGCAAGAGCTTTGCTTAAAAAGCCAAAGATATTAATACTTGATGACTGTACAAGTGCACTAGACTCAAAAACAGAAAAAACAGTTCTTGAAGGCATTCGAGAATATGCAAAGGATGCAACGGTGATAATAATCAGCCAGCGTATTTCAACCGTTATGAAATCTGACAGCATCTTGTGTATTGACAATGGCGAAATTCAAGGCCATGGCACACATAACGAGCTTTTAGATAGTTGCGCTACATATAGAAATATTTATATATCTCAAATTGGAGGTGAGCCTAATGGCAAATAATTATTCCACACCTCCATCAAACATGAATGGTATACAACGCCCAGGAAGAGGCATGGTTGTAGTAAAACCTAAAAATCTAAAAGGTACACTTATTAGATTATGGAAAACCACAGCAGGACATAGGAAAGGTCTCGGTTGGATATTGCTATTATCCATTCTAGCTTCAGCGACTGCCATTCTTTCTCCATTTTTATCAGGCAAAGCAATAACACTTATTAACAATGGTGATCCTGTAAATATTGTTCTTTTATCACTTCTTATCATTTATATCTCAGAATGGCTTAATAAAACATTACAGCAATTTATAATGGCAAAGACGTGTCAAAATATTATCCACCATATCAGAATGGGGTTAATACAAAAGACACTCAAACTTCCACTCTCATTTTTTGATAAACACCAACACGGGGAATTAATGAGTAGGCTTACAAATGATATAGACAACATAAGTACAACTATATCCAATTCCCTTTCATTGTTATTCACATACTTCTTTACAATTATCGGAATATTTATAATGATGGTGTCTCTAAACCCATTATTAACATTAGTTTCTATTGTAGGAATTGTTGCCATATTTATTCTAACTAAGTTCATAACATCTAGAACTAAAAAGTTATTTAAAGAAAGACAAGTTAACTTAGGTGCTTTAAATGGTCATATTGAAGAAGGTATATCCGGAATAACAGTAGTTAAAGCATTCTCGAGAGAAGAAAAAATGCAGCAAGAATTCGAAGAGAAAAACGATAAGCTTTGTAAAACTTCTATCGATGCTTTAATATATTCTGGATACTTAATGCCATTAACTAATGTTATAAATAACATCTGTTTCTTACTTATTGCAGTCTTCAGTGGAATTATGTATCTAAATAATGTATTTGAAGATATTGGTCTTATCACCACATTCCTTTTGTATATCAGACAATTTAATAGACCTTTTGTCGAAATTGCTAACATATATAACAATTTCCAAACAGCCGTTGCTGGTGCAGAGAGAATATTTGAGATAATAGATCAAGATGAAGAGCCTGCAGACGCCAAAAATGCTATAAAACTTGAAAATGCAAAAGGTGATATTGAATTTAAAAATGTTTCATTTGAATACAAAAAAGATTACTTAATACTTGATGATTTTTCATTGAAAATTAAAGCCGGTACACAAGTCGCGATTGTAGGTCCAACTGGATCTGGTAAAACAACAATAATCAACTTGCTCACGAGGTTCTATGATGTCACGAGTGGTGAAATAACAATTGATGGACACAAACTCGAAGAATACACTATGAAGAGTCTTAGAGAAACATTTGGTGTTGTTCTTCAGGATAGTTCTCTGTTTGCATCAACTGTCAAAGATAATATTGCCTATGGCCATGATAACGCAACATTTGAAGAGATTGTTGAGGCCGCAGAATTATCTGGTGCCGATTCATTCATCAACCGACTAGAGAATAAATATGATACCTTATTAGAGCAAGGTGGTCTTGAGTTGTCTCAAGGTGAACGTCAATTAATTACAATCTCACGGGCTGTGATTGCTAAAGCGCCAATTATTATCCTTGACGAAGCAACAAGTTCAGTTGATACTGTTACGGAACAAAAAATAAAGAGAGCAATGGTTAATATGTGTAAAGGTAAAACTTCATTCATCATTGCACACAGATTAGCTACAATAAGAGATTCTGATATTATACTCTTCATTGAAAAAGGAAAAATCATTGAACAAGGTTCACATGATGAGTTAATTAAGCTCAACGGCAAGTATGCACAATTGTACCTAACCCAAACCGGTGCAATCTAAAAGAACTCAAACAGAGAGTTCACATACGCATGCATTTGGTCAAAAAGCACTTCTTTAGAGGTGCTTTTTGTTTTTTTGGGTTGACTTTCCACCTTAACCATGATACAATCCATATACCCATAGGGGGTATACGGAGGTTATTATGAGTTGTTGTGAAAACAAGAAATTGACACCAAGAGATGATGCCGCAAAAAAACAATTGATTACAAGAATAAACAGGATTTCTGGACAACTTAATGGAATAAAACAAATGATTACTGATGATAGATATTGTGACGATATACTGATTCAACTAGCTGCAGTTGATAAATCTATTAAAAGTCTTGCGAGCGTGATTTTAGACGATCATTTAAAATCATGCATTTCAACCAGAATTTTAAATGGTGATACTGAAGCCGTTGAAGAGATTGTTGATTTGTTTAGGAGGTTTAACTAATGGCAAAACAAGTATTTGATATTAAAGGAATGACATGTGCTGCTTGCCAAGCACATGTTCAAAAAGCCGTCGAATCACTCGATGGAACAAAAAATGTCAATGTTAATCTACTCAAAAACACATTGACGCTTGAATATGATGAAACAATATGCTCTGCCGCAAAAATCGAGTCAGCAGTTAAAGATGCTGGATATGGCGCATCAATTAAAGGGGAAAAAGTAAGTGAGACTACAACCACAGATAATTCACTAGCTAGCCTAATCTTTTGCATCATTGACTTATTGGTAATAATGTATTTTTCTATGGGTCACATGATGTGGAACTGGCCAGCTCCACCAGCATTTAATATGCACACAAATCCAATGGGATTCTCTCTTATTCAGTTTGTCCTTGTAGTTCCTATTATTTTTATTTATAGAAAATACTTCATAAATGGATTCAAGAGATTAATTAAGAAAAGTCCTAACATGGACACACTAATTGCAATTGGCGCCGCAGCATCAATTGTATATGGTATATATTCTTTGTTTATGATCACTTTAGGTCATCATGAATACCATATGTATTTGTATTTTGAAGCTGCCGGTATGATATTAACTCTAGTTAGCTTGGGGAAATATCTTGAAGGGCTATCAAAGAAAAACACAACAAAAGCCTTGGAGAAATTAATTGATATGTCTCCAAAGGAAGCAACCATACTTGATAATGGTGTTGAAAAAAGAATTAAAGCATCCGATATTAAAGTTGGAGATATCATCATAGCTAAAAAAGGTGATCAAATTGCCGTTGATGGTATAATCATTGAAGGTAGCGCAACTATAAATGAAGCAAACATTACCGGTGAGTCAATGCCTGTTGACAAGACTGTGTCATCGCATGTTTTCTCATCAACAATAGTTTCAAATGGATATCTAAAAATAAAGGCTGAAAGAGTTGGAGAAGACACCTCTTTTGCAGCAATTATAAGACTTGTTGACGAAGCATCAGCATCAAAAGCGCCAATATCTAAACTAGCAGATAAAATTTCATCAATATTTGTTCCTACAATACTAGCAATAGCAGCTATAACATTTATTGTTAACTACATTGTTTCAAAAGATTTTGAATTGTCATTGAACTTTGCAATAACAGTAGTTGTTATCGCATGTCCATGTGCACTTGGTTTAGCCACTCCAGTTTCTATTATGGCAGGAACCGGAAAAGGCGCATCAAGTGGATTGCTCATCAAGAATGCAGAAATACTTGAAAAAGCGCATACTGTTAAAACAATTGTTTTTGACAAAACTGGCACAATCACTGAAGGAAAGCCTGTTGTTACAGACTATATAGAGTTAGAAACTGGTTTTTGTTCTGAATTGAAAAGTCTTGAAAACGCTTCCGAACATCCTCTTGCAAAGGCTATTAAAGAACACCTTGTTGATGCAAATACAAAAGAAATTCAAAACTTCACATCAATAGATGGTAAAGGTATTACTTGCACCATTAATGATAAATTGTATTTCTCGGGTAACGCAAAGCTTGCAAATGATTATTTCACTATTCCATATGACATAAATGAACAAATAAATAAATTGTCTCAAGACGGCAAAACAGTATTATTGTTTGGTACAAAAGAAAAGCTCATTTCTCTCATAGCAATAGAAGATAAAGTCAAAGAGAGTTCAAAAAAAGCAATTGAATTATTGAATAAGCAAGGCATAAAAACAATTATGCTTACGGGTGACAACAGCGTTGTCGCAAAGAGCGTAGCTTCAAGAATCGGAATTGGTGAAGTTATTTCAGATGTATTACCACAAGATAAGCAAAAGGTAATTTCTGAACTCATGAGCAAAACCAAAGATACCGTTGCGATGGTTGGAGATGGTGTAAATGATGCCCCTGCTTTAGCAACAGCTGACATCGGTATTGCAATTGGCGCGGGTTCAGACGTTGCGATTGAGACATCTGACATTGTTCTTTTGAGAAATGATTTGTTCGATGTTGTAAATGCAATTAATCTTTCAAAACGAGTAATAAGAACAATAAAACTCGGTTTATTCTGGGCATTCTTCTATAACGCAATATGCGTTGTACTTTCAACTGGCTTTATGTACTATTTAACAGATGGTTCATTCAAAATGACACCAATGATAGGTTCAGTTGCGATGTCAATTTCAAGTGTTTCGGTTGTTCTAAATGCTTTAACAATTAACTTGTTTAAGCCAATTGTTTCTGATAAAAAGAATGATAATTTTGAAGCTCCTCAAAAGAAACAGCAAAGTGTAATTATCAAAGTTAATGGCATGATGTGCGAACACTGTCAAGCACATGTCGAAGAAGCGTGTAAATCAGTAACCGGTGTGCTAAATGCAGTAACAAGTCTTGAAGAAAAAAATGTTATTGTGTACTTTGAAGATGAAATCAATATTGATGATGTCAAAAAAGCAATAATAGCTGCTGATTATGAAGTAGTGGACTAAACAAAAAATCATCCCACTTGGGATGATTTTTTGTGTTTGGCGATTGGTATCGCTCGTCAGCTTTTTTACTTTTAAATGAATACATCTCGCATTTCTTAGAATTTTACTCTTCTATCAAGCCATGGATACAGTTTAGAACACCATCATCACAAATAACATGGAAGTTTATTCACAAGATCTAAAAAGTATACCTTTTGACGCTCTAATCATTCGCAAGATCCACATACTTTTTATTGCTTTTATAAAAACAAAAACAGTATATTAGGAATGGAATAGAAATAGGCAAACTCTCACTTGGAATTACCGTTAAAATTCTCATATCCAGCCCAATGAATAGTAATGTATAAATTATTAAATATGCTAATATTATTATTCTTAGTATGTAATTTTTATCTTTGTATGAATTAAATAGTGTCTTTTGCAATTTAGAATCAACAACAACTTGATTCAAACAAATACAAATAATTTCTATCGTTAAGGCTATTTGATACAAATACTCACGTATCGACATATTAAGATGAAACATTGTATCATATACTAACAAAACGTGAATTGCAATAGTTAATGTGCTAAAAACTAATGATATGATACTAATGATACCATCATGCTTTCTATTAATTGCCAATAGTTGTATATTTGAGAGAAACAAAAATATCACCAGCGCAAAAAACACCCTCAAGAGAAAAACAACATCATCTGTGCAAATATAGTTTATATACGTTGCACTCGCTCCACTAATCAACAAAAGAAACCCAATGTCATAGTATATGATTTTCTTTTTTATACCAACCAATGAACAGATTGATATAGTTTTTGTAAACATGACTATTATCCCAAAACATAATATAGACCATAACATAAAAACTTCGAAGATCACACTGTATAAAAGTGCACCAACGTTAGAATGATAAATAAGTAAAAACAATATATATATTGCCACTAATATTGTATAAATAATATTGAAAGAAAACAACAATATATTACTAAATTTAAATGCTTTCAAATTCATTATCAATCCTCCAACATAGTATTTCTATGCATTGCTAGACATTCTTTTAATTTTTTGGCAAATGATGTGACTATGCTATTTTCCTTTGTAACGAAAC
>JAKSVJ010000034.1 GCA_024408015.1 Clostridia bacterium | reverse complement strand
CATCTGAAAAGGGGAGAGTGCTTAGATGGAGTTAAGTGATTAGTTTTGATTGTGCTAAGAAAATCATCATATGATTTTTCTGTAACCTTAATTTTCATGAAATACCCCTATGTTGTTTTATTTAGAGCATGTGTGCTCTAAGTTCTTCTCCTGATAATGGGCTAAGATATGCTGGAGCGATATCGAATACTGTCTTACATCCAGTAACACCTTCATGTTTCATTCTGAAGATTGCTCTTGCAAATGCGAGAATAACTGATGATGTGAATTCTGGGTTTGAATCAAGTTTTAAGCTATATTCGATAACGTGCTTGTTTTCTTTGTTAAGACCTGTAACACCAGATCTAAACACGAAACCGCCATGAGGAATGCCTGCATGATTCTTGAGGAATTCTTCTTCAGTGATGAAATGTACTGTTGTATCATATTCATCAAAGTAGTTAGGCATTGTCTTGATGTCGTTTTCAATCTGATTGAGATCTGCACCGTCTTCAGCAACAACAAAGCATTCTCTTGTGTGTTTTTGTCTTGTTGTCAATGTTGGGTTCTCACCATTTCTTACTGATTTGAGTGCCTCATCAACAGGAATTGTATATTGTTTTCCGTTTTTAACACCTTTGACTCTTCTAATGGCATCAGAATGTCCTTGGCTTACACCTTTACCCCAGAATGTATAATCATTTCCTTCTGGCAAAACTGCAGAGCCATAGAGTCTAAGAATTGAGAACATTCCTGGGTCCCAACCACATGAGATTAGGGCGATGTGACCATTTTCTTTAGCTGCTGCGTCGACATTTGCAAAATGCTGTGGGATTTTTGCATGTGTATCAAAACTATCTATAACGTTAAAACACTTAGCAAATTCTGGTGTTTGAATTGGCAAGTCTGTTGCAGATCCGCCGCATAGAACTAATACATCAACAAAATCCTTTGCTTTTTCTATTTCATCAACTGAAATAACAGCAACACCATCTGTTTGTGGTTTAATGCTTTTTGGGTCTCTTCTTGTAATGATACAAGTGAGTTCCATATCATTGTTTTGGCGAACGGCACTTTCAACGCCTTTGCCAAGATTTCCATAACCTAAAATACCTATTCTCATAATATCCCTTTATTTTTTAAGCAAATTTGTCAAGTCTTTCATAATGCTTGGTGTGTCAATGTTCTGTGGACAGTGACCTGTACAAGCGCCACAACCGATACAATCAGATGGCTTACCTTTTGATTCAATCTTATCTGCACGACCGAGAGCTCCCCAACCATTTACCTTGTAGTTGTTGTAAAGTGTAAGGTAAGCTGGGATGTTGATTTCAACAGGGCAGTTTTCACAATAGTTACAGCCAGTACATGGTACCTGTATTTGATTTTTGAATTTTGCACATACTTCCTTAAGGAGATTCATGTCTTCATCGCTAAGTGCAGGCTCACTTGAAAAAGTCTTAAGGTTATCTTCAAGCTGACCCATTGTGCTCATACCACTCAAAGCAACTTGAATTCCATCAAAGCTTGCAACAAATCTAAGTGCCCAAGATGAAACGCTCCAATCTGGATGAGCTGCTTTAAGAAGAGCTTCTGTTTCAGGAGTTAAAGCGGAAAGACGTCCACCTCTAACTGGTTCCATTACCATAATTGGAATGTTCTTAGCTTTAACAATTTCATATTCTTCTTTAGCTTGACCATATAGGTAATCGTAGAAGTTAAATTGGAGCTGAACAAAATCCCAATCATATAGTTCTAGTGATTTGCGAAGGTTGTCAATGCTTCCATGATGTGAAAAACCAAGGTATTTAATTTTGCCTTCTTTTTTCATGTTATCAAAGTACTCAATAGCACCTGATTCTGCATATGGGATTCTATTGTTATCTACAATGCAATGCATTAGATAGAAATCAATATATGAAGTTTGTAATCTTTCAAGCTGTGTTGCAAATGTATCCTTGTAGTCAGGATTTGCGCCAAGATTAAATTTTGTTGCGAGGTAAAAACTCTCTCTTGGATGCTTAACCATGCAAGCTCCCAAACATCTCTCAGAGTCTCCACCATTGTACACATATGCTGTGTCAAAATAATTGATACCTTGTTCGTATGCCTTGTCAATAATTTTGTGTGATTCAGGATAGTCGATCTTGTGTCCACCATTTCCGTCATCTGTTTGCGGGAGTCTCATTACTCCCATGCCGAGTCTCGATAAAGTGATGTTTTTATAGTTTTTAGTAACCATATTGAGCAACCTCTCATAATATGTATTTATAATAAATATATCATATATATAGATAGTTTGCAATGTTTTTTGGACGCGATATTGTGGTGATTACTAACAAAAATGGCAAAACCAAATCGATGGTTTTGCCATAAATACTAGATTTCATCAGTTAGAGCTATTATTTCGTCAATATAAGAGCCAATAGTCTCAATTGTATCGATAAGAGCAGCGTCTGTTGTTATATCAATTCCACCCAATGCAGCGAGTTCAATTGGCGGAAGAGTACTACCTGCTTTGAGCACTTTTTTCCAATCTTCAACAGCTGGAGCACCTTCTTTTTTAATGCGTTTACACATTTGTGTAGCTATTGTAAGACCTGCACTATAGCTATAAGAGTAAAGTCCCATGTAATAGTGTGGTTGACGCATCCAAGTGAGTTCGGCACCTGGATTAATTTCAACTTCACCACCCCAGAATTTTTCCAAGGTATCTTTGAAAATTTTGCTAAGTGTTTCAGTTTGAACACTTCCACCATTCTCAACGATTTTATATACCTCTCTTTGGTAATATGCTTCGAGAAGGTGAGTTACGCAGTTGTGATAATATGTGTCCCCAACCATGTTAGAAAGAACCCATCTGCGGAATCTTTTATCGTCGCTTGTGTCTAATAAGTAATGAGACATCAAGAGTTCGTTCATTGTTGATGGTGCTTCGACAAAATATCTTGGCACCTCAGTATCATAGATTGATTGCTCAGCGTTACAAAGTTTAAAGTGTCCAGCATGACCTAGTTCATGAGCCAATGTGAATACATCAGACATCTTATTGTTCCAAGACATTAAGATGAATGAGTTTCTATTGTATGGACTAGCGCAAAAACCACCAGTACATTTGCCTTGGTTTTGAGCAAAGTCAACCCATCTTTCATCATAAGCTTGATTAATCATCTTAACATAATCGTCGCCCAAAATAGAAAGACCGTTGATGATGTACTTTTTTGAGTCTTCAATGGTTATTGATGGAGTGTAATTTGGGTCAACTCGCAAGTGCAAATCAGCAAATGTTATTTTGTCGAGATTATGGACTTTTTTAATTAGCTTTGCATATTTTCTCATATGTGGAGCTAACTTTTCCATGATTAAGTCAATTTGACGATTGTACAATTCCTCGTTAACTTTATCGTTAAATAAATCCGGTTGGAATATGTTGTCAAACTTTCTAAGTTTAGCCATGGTTTTCTCATGCTGCACGTATGAGTTATATGCAGCAGCTGTTGCATTCTCATATTCTTTTATCTTTTTTGAGAAAGCATTGAATGCACCACGTCTAACATCGGTGTCGACCTCAAATTCGTAATTATCCTCAAATAGGGAATAACCCAAAGGATATGACTTGCCGTTTACCTCAAAATTATCAAATTTCATGTCAGCCAATTTCATTGTGCAATACAATGAGTATGGAGTATTTGTTATGTTTGAAATTGCTTTAAGAACCTTTTCGGTTTCAGGTTCAAGCATATGAGGTTTGTGGGAAAGAATATCTTTTATGTGAAGTTTACATCCCTTTGCAAGTTCAACTGCTTGACTTAAGGTTTCCTCATTTTGCTCTGCAATTTCGCTATCGATGAAGCTTAATTGACTAAAAACAGTGGATAGAATATCATCAACTTTTCCATTCTTTGTTTGTGCTTCAACATCGTAATAATCTACCTCAACAGCGAGGCTTGCATAGTGGCTTATTAATGTTGAAATTTTTAGAACTTCTTCAAAATCAGAAAGACAATCAACAATCATTTTTGGGGTATTCAAATTGCCTTTATACTTGCCCTCAATATCGTTTGCAAGTTCCTTGATTTTCTTTGTGTCGTCGATAAATTCGGCTTCTGTTTTATATATTAAAGACAAGTTCCATTTTAAGTTTTCTGGAACCTCTTTTCTCATTAGCAATTTATCACTCATATTCTAATATTCTCCTTGGAAATCTATGAAAATTTTGCCTTTAAAGGTTAGTTTTCCTGATTCAAAAGTTTGATGCAAATTGTAATCATCTTTGTTGCATTTTAGCCTAATTATGTCGCCACTTTCCGCTTCAAATGTTAGAAAGTAATTTGTGTGGTATGTTGTCATGTTTGTGGTTGCATTGTGCTCATGGTAAGTCTTTTGTTCTTTGTCAACTAGCTTTGCATTCACAGTTAATTGTGGAGCTTTTTTGTTGGCTACGGCTTCGGTTATCAACTTAACGATTATTGTACAAAAGGTGATAAGGAACAAAATGAGAAAAATCAAAAACATTGCACTAACGCCATTATTAAATGATGAAAAACTCATTTTTCGTTCTCCTTGTCAAGCATGATGATTTTCTTCAACGCTTCTACGGCAACTTTTACTGAATTTGATGTATCTTCATTTTTTTGCTGGTCTAGTCCAGCTTTTTCTCTTTCTTGGTTCCAAACAACATGGAAGCAAGAGCCAGCTCTACATTTAAGAGCTGAAGCGATTACAAATAGAGCAGCGGATTCCATTTCAGAAGCTTTTACACCAAGTCTTTTCCAAGCTTCCCATTTTTCTAGAAGTTCATAACTTACCGGCATTCTAGCAGGATCGTGTTGTCCATAGAATGAGTCTTTACATTGAACGACACCTGTGTGTGTTACATTGCCAAGCTCAAGTGAAGCTGCTTTTAGTGCTGTTGTGATATCCAAATCAGCAACTGCAGGGAACTCAATTGGGGCATATTCCATAGATGTGTGTTCAAATCTAATAGCGCCAGTAGCTACTACAATGTCGCCAGATTTGACATCAAGGTCAATTCCTCCACAAGTACCAGTTCTAATAAATGTATCTGCTCCGATATTGTGTAATTCTTCGATGAGAATTGCTGTTGATGGGCCACCTATACCATGTGACGCTGCAGATACTTTGACGCCACAAAGATAACCTGTGTAAATGTTGTATTCTCTGTTATATGCTACTTGATGTGCATCGTCAAAATATGATGCAATGCTAGGAATTCTTCCTGGATCGCCGGCAATGATAACGTATCTACCGACATCTCCTTCTACGCATTGAATGTGAAATTGTTTGTCTAATTTTTGCATAAAACACTCCTATTTCAAATCTTCATTGTATGTTGCACGATCACCACCGATAAATTTTGGTCGTGTCCTTGCGCAAATGATATTAGCTTGTCCGATTTTTGAATTATTTAATCTAAGAGGTACGGCAACTGGTTTTAAATGCATGCCAATCAAAGTTCCACCGATATCTATTCCTGCATCAGCTCTTATTGATTCTAATGCAACGGGATTTTTGAAATTTTTATAGCACGCAGTAGCAAAAGAACCACCAGCTTTTGGTTGAGGAACTACATTTACAATATCAGCATATGGTACAGCATCTTTTTCAACAATTATTGCACGATTGAGATGTTCACAACATTGCGCTGCAATGTAAACACCCATTGGAGAAAAAACACTGTGAAGACCTTCAAAAATAGCCTCTCCGACCTCAGGAACGGACCAGCTACCAACAGTCTTGCCAACTGTTTCACTTGTACTACAACCAATAACCACTATCTGTCCTTTTTTGAGTTTTGCTAATGAAGCAAACTCGGTTGCGACATTAATAGCATCGTTTTTTATAGAATTTATTACTTTTTTATCTTCGTCGTGTACTATTCCACCCATAAATACCTCTAAGTTCTAATTACTAAGCAATCGTATCTGATTGCTTTTCCTTTTAGCGAATAACTAGGTTTAATATTTGCAAGATTTGGACCTTTTAGTGGTCTTTTTATAACAATTTTTTGTGGATTTGCGCCTATAGCCGCTTTGACAAGTTCATCCTCGTTATCACAAGGTTTTTCAAGATGATGAATAAGTTGAAATTTCTTGTGGACAAGTCCGCTTTTTTGTCTTTCTGGAAACATAGGGTCTAAAAGAATAACGTCTGGAATAAAATTAAGCCTTGCAAGCTCAAGTATGCTGTCCTTGTTGTATATTTTCATGTTGTTAGCTGCTACACATAATTTGGGGTCTTTAAGCGCACGATTTAACGTGTCTTTAAGAAGCTCAAAAATGATTGGATCTTGTTCAAATAGAGTAACATTAAAACCAGCAGCAGCAAGCAATAGAGAATCTTCTCCAAGACCGGCAGTTGCGTCAACAAGAGTGAGGTTGTTTGAAACTCCTTTGATTTTAGCAGCTTTAACTATCATTTCTGATCCGATATTGTTCTGTTTAATTCTTGGCACGAGTTTTGAATAATCCCCATAATACTCTATATTGGAGTTTATCAATTTGACTGCATTTTCACCATAATCAAGAAAAACCAATTCGTCGTTTTCAGTGTATTCAACAAAGTCAAGACCCAGTTTTGTAGATACTTCTAAAGCCTCATCTTTTCTACTATTGTCTGTTGCACAAACAACTATTTTTTCACTCATGTTAGATTGACTTTCCTTCGTTCATAAGGTTTAAAGCTTTACATATCATTCCATCAACTCCACAAGCATCAGTTTGTGGTACTGCACCATAGCATATTTCTATTCCTTGTGCACGCAAATCAGCTTTAATTTGGTTCATTACATTTGTAGTCTTGGTGATGTTCATTAGTGTGAATATGATTAATCTGTTATCATCAACACGATAAACACTTTCGTCATACGGCTTAAACAACTTTTCACAGACGATTTTCATTTTTTCATCATCTTTACCATTGGCGTTGCATATCTCAATTGCTATACAGGCCATTTCATACAGATTGGCTTCTTTTAGTTTTTCAACAGTGTAGTTGTAAAACTCTATATCTCGTGCGCCAGTAGATGAATCGATTTTTGTTTTTAATACTGCGTAATCCATTTTAATCCCCAAATTTAAATTAAGTATTCGTAAATATCAAATTTACAAAGTCCGGTATCCTCATAGAAGAGCTCGATTGTTTTAATGAATTTAAAGCCAACAGATTCATAAAGTTTTAATGCAGGCATGTTTCCATAAAGAACATCAAGACGAATGCTCTTTACTCCATTTTCCTTAGCGTAATCAATAGCGTAGTCGACGAGTTTTCTTCCAATTCCTCTTCTTGATAGCTTTTGAGCAACACACAATGTGTGAATTATTGCTATCTCAGACTTATCAAATTTGTATTCCCAATTGATAACATCGTATCCTTCATTATAGCTGTGGTTAATAACCATAGCACCGACATATTCGTTATCTTCTTCGGCAACAAACATTTCGCCATTATCAACTGACTCAAATATATATGAATCTTCTGGATATACACCGATTGTCCATTGTGGATGATACTTATATCCATTCATATCTCTTATTACTTGATAGTAGAAATCAAGTACTTTTTGTTTTTCGTCTAATCTTGCTTGTCTAATTACCATAATTTAATCACTATAGTTTGTGTCAATATTTATTGCTACTTGATATTCAGGATACATTTCGTTAATGTGTCCAATAGTATTTTTAATGAACTCAGCCTTGTTTTTAATTGTAAAGTCTGCGGTTAAGTCAAAAGAAATTATTTTTCTATCAACATCGATATAATAACCATGAGTGTTGATTACGCCTGGATTTGATACACAATAATCATTGATGGTTTTTTTAATGTTAATAATATTTTCGTCTTTTACTTCAACAGCATAAATTCCGACTGTGAGGAAAATCTTGAATTTCTCGATTATCGTTGCTTGAATTATTGTAGTTAATTTGTGAATGTCAGAAGCTGGCAAATCTGATGGGATTTCAACATGAACAGAACCCATAGCAGAGTTTGGTCCATAATTGTGCAAAACCAAGTCATATGCGCCCATGACACCAGGAATCTCTCTTATTGCTGCCTTAATATCTTTCGTTATTTCGCTGTCAGGTCTATTACCCATAACATCATCAACAGCTCCTAAAAGCATCTCAATACCGGCTTTTATGATGAATATTGAAATAATAGTACCTACGATGCCATCAATAACAAAATCAAAAATCATAGTAGCGAGAGCACAGAGAAGAGTAGAACCTGATATTATAGCGTCAAAACTTGCATCAGAGCCTGAAGCAACTAGTGCGTCAGAATTGTATTTTTTGCCTTGTTTTTTAACATATGTTCCAAGTATGAGTTTTGTTATAACTGATGCAACGATAATGATAATTGTAACTATTGAATAATCTGCTTTTTCAGGTGTGATTATTTTCTTTATGGATTCAATTATTGATGTAACGCCAGCAGCCAATACGATGATAGAGATAATAATTGCACTAAAGTATTCAATTCTACCATAACCAAATGGGTGGTTGGTATCGGGATTCTTTTTTGCAAGTTTAATACCAGCGATTGTAATAGCGGAACTTAGCGCATCAGTTAAGTTGTTAACCGAGTCAAGAACAATAGCAATTGATCCAGCAATAAGTCCGGCACCGGCTTTAAATAATGAAAGAAAAATGTTTGTGACAATGCCAATCACACTAGTGTTAGTTATGGCTTTTTCTCTTGAGATTTCTTTTCCCATATTTACCTTCTTTGTTGATAATCGTATGATTTTTTTGCGTTGGATTTAGCTGGGGAGAAAACTCCCCAGCATGTTTTTAGATTAGACTAGTTGACCCGGAAGTTTCAATTTCACTTTTTTTGGAAATTGTTTGTCATATTCTTCAGCTTCGCTCGGGTCAACAAGGTATACTTGTGGAGTATAATAAACACCCGTTATACCATCAAGGTACCCCGTTT
>JAKSVJ010000033.1 GCA_024408015.1 Clostridia bacterium | reverse complement strand
ATTTTTCAACTACTGAAGAACTATATAATTTCATTTTTAATGCAATTTAAATAATTGCATTTTTTATTTACTTATTATATAAAAAATGATAAAATAGTAATGTAAAAATTAATAAATATTACTAGATTTTGAGGTTATTTGTTATGTTAAAAAGAGAATATTTTGATGTGAAGTACAATAAGATTTGCTTACATATTTGGGAACCTGAATGTGAAGTTAAATACATGCTTCAAATATGCCATGGCATGAGTGAATATGTTGAGAGATATAATGAGTTTGCAACTATTCTAAACCAAAAGGGAATACTAGTATATGGTATAGATCACCCAGGACACGGAATGACAGATGGAACTAGAGGATTCTTTGCAAAGAAAGATGGTTGGAATTATCTTGTTGAATGTAATATCAAAGCAGCTAACATAATGAAAGAAAGATATCCAAACGTTGGATTTACGTTGCTTGGACATTCAATGGGATCTTTTGTGGCAAGAACAATAGCAGGTTACTATTCTAATACAGCTGATGATTATATATTTGTTGGAACAGCTGGACCAAACCCTGCAACAGGTGTAGGAAAAATTATAGCAAGTATTATGGTGCCATTTTGGAGTAAAAAACCAAATAAATTCTTAGAAGGATTATCAACAGGGGCATACGGAAAGGCCGAAAAAACATACAAAACCGAATTTGACTGGCTAAATACTATTCCAGAAGAAGTGGAAAAGTATATAAATGATAAAGACTGTGGATTCCCATTCACCACAGAAGGTTATAGAGATTTAATGACAGGTCTTAATATGATTAATCCTAAAGTTTGGGCTCCTAAACTAGATAAAACAAAGAGATATCTATTTGTAGCAGGAGATAAAGACCCTGTTGGTTCAATGGGTGAGGGTGTTAAGAATGTATATAATTCTGTAGTGGATGCTGGCTGTAAAGCAGAATTGAAGCTATATGAAGGCTCAAGACATGAAGTATTAAACGACAAAGATAAAGAACAAGTGCATAAAGATATTTTGACTTGGTTAAATATTTAAGGAGTAAATATGGAAAAATATATTATCGCACTTGATGAAGGAACTACTAGTGCAAGAGCGGTTTTATTTGATAATAAACTAAATATATGTGGAACTTCTCAAAAGGAGTGTACTCAGATTTATCCAAAATCAGGATGGGTAGATCACGATCCAATTGAGATTTATTCAGCACAATACGGCGTTTTTGTTGACTTGTTAGAAAAAACAAATGTAAAACCAGAGCAAATAGTAACAATTGGTATTACTAATCAAAGAGAGACAACAGTTGTTTGGAATAAAAATACAGGCAAACCTATATATAATGCTATAGTATGGCAATGTCGTAGAACTAGTGATTATTGTACTTCTATTAAAGGTACAGAACTTGAAAAATATATAAAGCGCAATACAGGACTAATTCCAGATGCGTATTTTTCTGCAACCAAAATCAAATGGATACTTGATAATGTTCCTGACGCTAGGGAAATGGCAAACAAAGGTGAACTTCTATTTGGTACTATTGATACTTGGATATTGTGGAAATTAACAGATGGACGTAGTTTTAAAACAGATGAAACCAATGCTGCTCGTACAATGATATACAATATACTTGAGCACAAGTGGGATAAACATCTTTTGGAAGAATTTGATATTCCAGAGAGTATGTTACCGGAAGTAATGTATTCAGGAGATGACTTTGGATATTTTGAGTATAAGAATGTAAAAATACCGATTAATGGTATGGCCGGTGACCAACAATCTTCATTATTTGGTCATTGTTGCTTTGAACCAGGAAGCATGAAAAATACTTATGGTACTGGTTGCTTTGCTTTAGTTAACACTGGAACAAAAGCTGTACGTAGTAAAAATGGACTTGTTACTACATGTGCTGCAACCTTAAAAGGTGAGCATCAATATGCACTTGAAGGAAGTGTATTTACTGGAGGATCTGTTATCCAATGGTTGAGAGATGAAATGCAGTTAATTAAGACCGCAGCAGAATCAGAAGAATGCGCAACGAAGGTTGATTCAACAAATGGTGTTTATATAGTACCTGCATTTACTGGCCTTGGTGCCCCATATTGGAATATGTATGCAAGAGGTACTATTTTCGGATTAACAAGAGGTGCAAACAAAAATCACATCATAAGAGCAGCGCTAGAATCCATCGCTTTCCAGTCAAAAGATGTATTGGAAACAATGATGAGAGAGGTCGGAATTAAACCTGATGAAGTTCATGTTGATGGTGGTGCGACTAGAAACAATTACTGGATGCAATGCCAAGCTGATATAACAGGAGTTACAATTGCTCGTCCAAAAGTATTAGAAACAACCGCAAAAGGTGTAGCAATGCTTGCTGGTTTATATACAGGTTTCTTCAAAGATGCAAAAGAGTGCGAAGCAGTTAATGAGATTAATAAATGTTTTGTTCCTGAAATGCCAAAAGAAAAAGTTGACGAATTGGTAGGCAACTGGAACAAAGCAGTTTGGAGATCATTCAACTGGGAAGAGTCTCCTAAGAAATAATGTTTTTCTTGTAAATCCATAGTATTTATGATAAAATTAAGGATGATATTTTATAATGAATATATATTCATTTGAAGGGATTTTTTATGATACAGATTGAACATCTCACAAAAAAATATGGAGATAGATATGCTATAAACGATATCAATTTCTCGGTAGAAAAAGGTGAAATTGTTGGATTTCTTGGACCAAATGGTGCGGGTAAAACAACAACGATGAGCATCCTCACAGGATACCTATCTTCGACTTCCGGAAAAGCTATGATTGATGGAATGGACATTCTTGAACATCCTATGGCTGTAAAAAAGAAGATTGGATATTTGCCTGAAATTCCACCGTTGTATTTGGATATGACTGTTAAGGAATACTTAAATTTCATATATGACTTAAAGAAATGTGATCTTCCTAGAAAACAACACATTGAAGAAATAGCAGATGTTGTTAAGCTAAAAGATACTTTAAATCGTATGATTAAGAACCTATCAAAAGGTTATCGTCAACGTGTTGGTATAGCAGGAGCGCTTGTTGGAAATCCTGAAGTTATCATTTTTGACGAACCAACAAATGGTCTTGATCCAAAGCAAATTATTGATATTAGAAACTTAATTAAAGATTTAGGTAAAGATCATACAGTTATTTTATCAACACATATTCTTTCTGAAGTTAAATCAATTTGCGACAGAATTATCATTATTAGCGATGGTAAGATAGTTGCAGATAAGAAGACATACGAAATCGAAAGCGCACTTGTTGGTAATAGAAGATTTATTATTAGAGTTGATGGACCAAAATCTTCAATTGCTAATACAATAAAGAGAATCAATGGAGTAGTATCTGTTAGTACATCTGTTGAATACGACGATGGTAGCACATCATTCTTTGTTGAAAGTGAAAACCAAATTGATGTTAGAAAACCAGTTTTCTATGCAATGGCTCAAAATGGTTGGCCAATTCTTTCACTTGAACCTGTTGGTGCAACAATCGAAAATATATTCTTGTCAGTAATTGGCGGTTAAGGGAGGGTAAAATGATAGCTATATACAAACGCGAAATGCGATATTTCTTTACCGGACCTGTTGGATATGTATTTGTTGCAATCTTCTTTGCAGTAAGTGCAGCAATATTCATGTCATTTACCATTCAAAAAGGGGCTGACGCCAGCTTTTCCGAATATTTTACTTATATGATAATTTTATGTGTTATTGAGATTCCTTTGATAACCATGAAGTTAATGAGTGAAGAAATAAAAATGAAAACAGATCAGCTTATTTTAACAGCGCCAGTTTCACTTGTTGGAATAGTAGTTGCTAAATTCTTAGCGGCATATACATTGTTTGGTGGTTCATTTGTAATTTCATCAATTATTTACTACATTCCGCTTTCACTTTATGGTACACCTGAGGTAGCTACATATCTTGGTTGTGTAATCGCTGTATTATTAATTGGAGCTGCGTTTATTGCAGTAGGTGAATTTATTTCATCATTGACAGAAAACCAGTTTTTGGCAGCATTTGGTACAATTGCAGTAATTCTTCTTCTTATCTTTGCTCAGGTAATTAATAGTTATATTAACGTTGAGTTTATTAGAAGAATTTTCTCAGCAGTTTCAGTTTTATCAAGATATACATATTTTACATATGGTATGTTTGACTGGGCAGCATTTGCATATTACATCTCACTTTCGACAGCTTTCTTGTTCCTTACTGTTAGGGTTCTAGAAAAACGTCGTTGGTCTTGATAGGAGGTTAGTATGGCTAATATTTTTAAGAGCAAAAACTTCAAATATGGTTCATCTGCCACTGCTATCACTGTAATTGTAATTGCAGCACTTGTTATTCTTAACGTTATTTTGACAGCTCTTGGCTCAGCATTTGGTTGGTTTACAGATTTAACTACTCAGAGTTATTACAAGTTGACAGAACCATTTATAAGAGAATTTGAAAAACTAACAAAACAAGATGGCGACACAGCTAACTTCAATATCGTTCTTATGATGGATGAAGATAGATTTTCAACATATAACTATCAAACTTTGCTTGTATATAACACATTTCGTGAAATATCTAGCAAATATGATAACGTTAATTTGAAAGCCATTAACTCAACAACATATCCTGAACTTGTTGAAAGATACAAATTCGCTTATGGTGATGAAGTTAAAATCACTGACGTTGTTATTGAATTAGCAGACAAAGAGTTCGAACCTATTTCAGATGCAACAGCAAAGAAATATGGTATCAATACATTTTTCACATTTGACGAAAAAGGAAACTTGTTCGGTTATAACGCAGAATCAAGACTATTGAGTTCATTCTGTCAGTTACTTGGAAAAGAGGAAAACCAACCAGTTGCGTTCTATCTCCAAGGACATGGAGAACCATCTCTTGAATCTGTTCAGTCAACATGGGGAGAAGTTCTTGACAATGCAGGTTATGTAGTTAAAGAACTCAACCTTCTTGTGGATAACTTCGAAGATTATTATGATGTTGAGTCAGCTGGAGATTATAACAACTGTGTTATCATTATTAATGATCCAAGATTTGACTTGTACACACCAGGTGTTGGTGACAGTTCTGAATCAAATGAAGTAAAGAAAATTAGAGAATTCCTTGGTACAGGACACGGAAACATTATTTTTGCTGTAGATAGTACAACACCGGACCTTCCAGCCCTTAAAGCTCTTATGTCTGAATGGGCAATTGGTTATAAGGGATTCGTTACAGACCCTAAGAACTCTATTGCTGGTTCTGAAGGATCAAAGTTGACAGTAGACTATTCACAGATGACTTCTGGAATGGCAAGTTCACTTCAAAAAGACTTGTTTGGTGGTAACTCCAAGTCAGTTGAAACAATTATGGAATCACCAGCTGTTGTAATTATTTATGATAGTAAGAGCATGAGCAGCCATGGATACAATGGAACTTATGGCTCATTCCCACTTTTGTACCCTTATTCAAGTGCTAAATGTAGCGAACCTATTCAGGAAGGGGAAGAAGCATGCTACCTTGGTATTTCATATAGCCAATGGGATTTGAATGACAAAGATAACACTAGAAGCTATGCCTTTATCATTGGTTCTACTGAATTCTTGTCTAGAACATATGCTAATTCATGTATGAACAGAAAAATAATGGGATGGATGTTGTCACAAATATATGACGAACTCATCGCATTTGAAGATGTTGAATTTATTAAGTTTTCAGACAACTCATCTCTTGATGTTACAGATAACCAAGCAACAGCTTGGACTATTACAACAATAGTTGCAATTCCTGTGGTTTCAATTGGTGTAGGTACATATGTTTGGATTAGGAGACGTCATTCATGAAAATATTCACTGAGTTTAAGAAGTTGTTTACTCGCGGAGAGAAAACACTTCTTCAAAAGCAGGTTAGATTGGGTATTATTCTCACATCAATTATGATTGTAGGATTAATAGTTTATTTTGCGTTTGTTGCACCAGTTGTATCACAGAAAGTAAATTATGTTCCAGATTTGTTTGACGGAGAAGCTCTAAATCAAGGTGACACTATATTGATGGTTCCGTTAAGAACTAGAGATCAAGTTAAGTCAATTGAAATTAAGAGTTCAACAGAGACTTACACAATTATTGCTAAGGATCCAGGACAACAATTTACAACATTCTATATTGAAGGTAGTGAAAAAGTTGAACTTGATCCAAATAGTGTCTCAAGTGTAGTAGTTCACTCATTAATGCTTGTTACTAACTCACCAAAGCTTGGCTCACAAGATAGAGTTAATGAAAAAGCAACAGCAGAAGATATGAAAGCTTACGGACTTGATGATGAATCTAACCCAGTTGTCGTAAATGTTAATCTTCTTAATGAAAAAGAGTCATATACAATAAAAATTGGTAAAATGGCTCCAATGAAAGATGGTTATTACGCAATAATTGATGGTAGAAAAAATGTTGTAACTGATGAAAACGGTAAAACACAAGAATATGACATTGTATATTCATTAACAAACTATGTTTCTAATGATTTTGTCAATCAAACAAGTGCATCACTTGTTCAATTGTTCGTGTTCCCATATCTATCATCAAACGTTTATCAACCATCTGACCTTGTTATAAGCAAATATAATAAAAATCACTCCGCATATGAAACTGTAATTCACGTAGCAACACAATTTGGTGCTGATGGAAACGTAGTTTCCAGTGGCCAAGTGTATAAACTTCTAGAACCTGATAACTATACATTAGATGATACAATCTTGACTTCTAAAGTTATGGCATTGTTTGAATATTTGAAAGCAAAAGAAGTCTTAGCTTACGGTCCTTCAGTTCATGATGAAAAAGTGTATTCTCAATATGGTCTTGATCTTGATAGTGAGAGATTAGAAGCAGGTACAGATGAATGCGTAGCTAAAATCACTTTCCATGTTAAAGATACTACAGGTAGAGATGCTTTTGAAGAAGGCGACTATACGGTATATTTTGGAAAAGTTTACTATGATGCAAGTGGTGTCGTATATAGATATGCATATACTCCATATAGTGAAACAATATTCACTGTAGCGCACGAAGACTTTGCTTTTGTTGATTGGAAATACGATAATTACATTAGTCCAAGAATTTATTATGAAAATATTACATCTCTTGATTATCTTGAATTGATAGATAAAAATACAGATATAAGATACGAGATGACGGGAAACTACATCACACATCATGTTGATGTTACTTATGCATCAGATACAAGTAAGAAAATATTAAGAGATGGCAAGCCTTTGACATTTGATGTTGAAGTTGTTTATAAACAAGCTGGTTCATATATTCAAACTGAATTTAAGGGTGAGTTTGAAAACTTCAGAAAACTTTATTACGTTCTTATAACAAGAGAATATTCTATAGGTGTTAATGAAGAATTCAAAGTTGCAACAGAACCATCTAGATTAATAAACATTCAAGTAACAGATAGAGATACTAACCAGTCATTCTATAGATATGATAAATATGGTAATAGAATATATGATGAAAACGGCAAATTGGTATCAGCTATTTATGAAGGTGGATTTATTAAATGTCAAAACATCAAACTTCATACAAAAGGTTTAAATGGAGAACAAACTGTTCTTGAATATCCAGAAGCATATTATGATATTGAAAAAGGCAAATATTTCTTAAAAGAGATGGATAGAGCAGATGGTAACTATAAGCCTGCTAACTACCAGATTGACAAGAATGGTCATATTTCAAGTTGGTCATATCTAAGTGGAGAAATTGAAGCTGAATATACTGTAAGACAGTTCTCATATATGATTTATGATATTTATTATGATTACACAGATGCTAATGGGGTAACCACACAAAAGATTAATCCAACATATTGTTCTGTTGTAACAAAAACTGTTGAAAGTAAATACAAGATTAATATCGATGGAACCACAGAACTAATTGAGACAGTTGAAAAAATCACAGATGTCTCAAAGCCAATGACGATGAGAATTTCACAAGTTGACAAGTTGTTCAACGACTCAGCAAAACTCATTGCAGGCATTGAAATCGATAAATTTGGTTCTAACTAAGACAAACGAAGAGGTGTTCAAATTTTGAACACCTCTCATTTATTTATACAAAAAAGACTTGGTACCTTAATTAGTACCAAGTCACATTTTTTACTTTTCTGATGTGTAGATAACTTTTACCTTATCACCACTAAAGTTTGGTCCATATGCAAAAATGTCTTCTGCAAGTCTATCTGCAAATGCATTTGGAATAGAAATTACTTCAACTGAAGTGCAGTAAACGAAAGCCTTTTTGCTTATTTCCTTGATGTTATTGTTGATATAAACACCTTTAAGTTGGTCACAAGAACTGAATGCATGAGGTCCAATTGATTTCAAAGATTCAGGAAGATGAATTTCAATCAAGTTAGCATACATAAATGCCCAACCACCGATTGTTTCAAGACCTTCAACGAATTCAATTGTCTCAAGATTGCTACAAGCATTAAATGCGTTATCATTAATTGTCTTTACATTCTTTGAAAGAATCAACTTCTTAAGTCCAAGTGGATTTGGTGTAACACCTTGTCCAAGACCAATTGTTGTTACTGGATAAACATGATTATTATATGTGATTGTTTCAGGTACCTTGATAGTATCTCCATCATCACGCCACATGAATAAAGCAGCTTCTGAAGCTATACCAGCTTCATCTGGAAGTAAGTAGAAATAGAATGGAACATCTTCTGCATCTTTAATGAGTACATTTACTGGATCATCGTTTATTACAGGTGGTTGTTTTTCACAAGATGCAAAGACCAAAACTAATAGAGTGAGCGTCAATGCGATCGCTAATATTCTTTTCATAAAACACTCCTTATTACTATGAATTTAGATACGTTGCTATACTACCACAAATTTGCAAAAATGTCAATAAATTTAAAAAATGTTTGTTTTTGAGTAAATTCTTAAAGTAAGTTCCACTGTGGAAGTTCGGGTGGAACTTCCGTTG
>JAKSVJ010000032.1 GCA_024408015.1 Clostridia bacterium | reverse complement strand
CTACTCGGGACTTTCACCCTTTAGATATATGACATGCCCGTCACACATTAAAAAACGAAACTCAAATTAAATGGGTTTCGTTTTTTTGTTTGCTTATTTTCGCACCTAGTTTAACCTTTGTTACAAACTGATAAATGATCTTTAATTCTTTGAATAAATTCAGTTTCTGTTAAACCAATTGCAGAACAAATATGCTGTTGGCAATAAGGGCATATCAATTCGTTACATTTGTCTACGCCACCACTTACTTGTTCAAGCCATTCTATTCCAATCTCTTTAATATCCTTTTTCTCTTTTTCATTTAACATAATAATTAATCTCCTTTTATCATGTTTTTTGTTTTCTACATCAAATTATACGATGTTTTTTAAAGAGTGGCTACTAATAATCGAAAAATCATGCTTTATGAGACAAAATGTGGGCCTCTAATCGATGTGTAATCATATCGAAAGCAACATCATTACCGCCGCCCTCTTGAATGATTACATCGGCATATCTTTTACTAGGTTCGATATACAAATCGTGCATAGGCTTTACGGTTTCCATATATTGTCCAAGGATAGAGTCAAGAGAACGTTCTCTTTCAATCATATCCCTTCTAATTCTTCTTATGAGTCTAATATCAGCATCAGTATCAACAAAAATTTTGATATCCATTAATTCTCTAAGAGAAGGATCCGACAAAATCAGTAAACCCTCAACAAGAATTATTGGCTTAGGCTGAATTATAATAAACTCGTCACTTCTATTGTGAACAGTAAAATCATATACAGGACACTTTATTTCACTGCCTGATTTTAGTTTTTTAACATCTTCAACCATCAAATCCGTATCAAATGAATCTGGATGGTCATAGTTAAGTTTTGTTCTTTCTTCGTAAGTTAAGTTTGTATGAGACTTGTAATAATTGTCATGGTGAACAACAGCAATCTGATCTTTGAATTGATTAATAATTCTATTTGCAAGAGTTGTTTTACCACTGCCTGTACCACCGGCAATACCAATGATGATTGAAGACAAAGCTTAACCTCCTTGACTATCTCATTCCTTTATCGTAAGGAAGACCTTCAGCTTTAGGGGCACGAGAATTCTTGGATGTAAATGCCAAAACGATGAGTGAGATTACATATGGCATCATATTATATACGTTACTTGGAATATTCAAATTAGAAAGTAAATCAATTCCTGAATAAACATTTGATAAAGCTCTAAATAATCCAAACAAAAGTGCAGCA
Organism: Clostridia bacterium; assembly: GCA_024408015.1. Taxonomy (GTDB): domain Bacteria; phylum Bacillota; class Clostridia; order Oscillospirales; family CAG-272; genus RGIG6816. The sequence continues at coordinate 7,876 of JAKSVJ010000032.1, read as the reverse complement.
ATAGCAATTCTTGTTGGTTTCCATTGTCCAAAAATCATTACAGCAAGAGCTAAGAATCCAAATCCAGCAACACCATATTCAAATCTCCATTCACTAACGCCTGTGATGATATATGTAATACCTCCCAAGCCGGCAAGACCGCCAGAGATGATAACACCAGCATATCTAGATTTAAACACGTTGATACCTACTGAACCTGCTGCCTGAGGAAATTCACCACAGGCCATAAGTCTGAGACCGAATCTTGTTTTATACAAAACAACATACGCAGCTATAATGCAAAGTATTGTTATAGGCACAACCCAGTTGATTTCTAGTCCAAAAATGCTCAAAATAAAAGCTTTCTTTGGAGCTATGTATGTAATTGTTGCGGATACGTTGTCTGGGTTTTGAGCTGTGTTAATGGCTTTAACAATCACAACTGAACCAGCTGTAGCAAGCATATTCATTGCAGTACCAACAATCGTTTGGTCAGCGCTGAAGTTAATTGCGGCAACCGCCAATAATAAAGAGTATATCATTCCTGAAATAATGGCAACCGCAAGAACAATAAACACTATAAGTACGGATGGTGTATTTGGGAATTGTTAAGTAATAACTTTCATTGCCAAAGCACCACCAAGTGCACCAATAACCATTGTACCTTCAAGACCAAGGTTAATTACGCCAGAATGCTCTGAAAAACAACCGCCAAGAGCAACGAGAATGAGGATGGATGCATACAAAATTGTGTATTGAAGTAAAAGTAACATTATTGTAAATCCTCCTTTTCTGCAGTTGTATCTTCATTAACTGTTTCTTCAACTATTTCAGTTGGAGTATCTTCTATTTTGATTTCTTCGTTAGAAACATCTTCGTTTTCCACACTGTCACTTTCGACAGCCACTGGTGATTCAACTTCAACAACTGTTTCTTCAATTGCAACAGGATTTGTTTCAGCGTTAACTTTTGCGATTTCTGCTTCTCTATCCTCAGCTTTTCTAATTCGAGTATTAATCATATGTTTGATGAAGAATACAAATCCACACGCATAAATGATAATTGAAGAAATAAGGTCTGAAACCTGTGCACAATACATTGTCTTATCAACAAATGCACCGCCTTCAGTGATGTGCTGAATGAAATATGATGAGAATATAGCACCTATTGGGTTTAAACCGCCTAGGAATGCTGAAGCAATTCCATTAAATCCCATTCCCGGAATAGACGATATGCTACATTGCCACTGTTCATAACCTGTTAAGTACCACATTGCTGCACCAAGTGCGGCGAGAGAGCCACCAACAGCTAGAGTAACTATTGTATTTCTCTTTTCTGCCATACCACAATACTTTGCAGCATGTTTGTTATAACCGGTAGCCTTAAGTTCAAATCCAAGTTTTGTCTTTTCAAGGATGAACCAAACTATGACAGCAATAATAATTGTCAATGGAAGAGCAATAGTAACATTTGAGTTGTCGCTAAATAGCTTATCTAATCCGAGGGTTGGAATAATTGCACTAGCATTTTCTCTTTGAATTACTCTAGTATATGGGCTTGCGGTTTCTTTAACATTAGCTAATATCGTATTTGTTGTATAAAGTGAAATCCAGTTGAGCATAATGCCACTCATAACTTCATTAACATAAAAATATGATTTAAACACACCAATTATTGCACCACTTACAGCACCTACTACCATAGCAGCTAAAATACATACATACCATGGCATGTGAAAAGCAAGTGCAAAGTAGATTGAAGCCCCTGCGCCAAGTACGTATTGTCCAGCTGCACCTATATTAAATAGGCCTACTTTATAGCAGAACAAAACTGAAAGTGAGCACATTATAAGTGGAGCTGTTTTTGCAAGTGTATTTCCCAAGTACTTAATTTGAGATTGAGGCCTTGAAAAAGTCATGAAATTCTTAAGAATATCAACAATACCCTTAACTGCTCCTGTTGGATTGATTGCTAAAAGTGCAACAAAACCAGCTAAAATACCAATCACAATACAGAGCAATGAGGCAAAAATTGCTTGGAAAGACTGATTTTTAAATAACTTACGCATTATTTACCTCCATTCTCTTAGCACCTGCCATGTAGAGGCCCAATTCTTCAGGAGTTGTTTCCTTTGGATTGAATTCTCCCACAATTTCACCTTCATACATAACTAAGATTCTATCCGACACACTCATTACTTCATCAAGTTCTAGAGAAACGAGTAACACTGCTTTTCCTGCATCTCTAAGGGAGACAATTGACTTGTGTATATTTTCAATAGCACCAACGTCCAAACCTCTTGTAGGCTGCACCGCAATAAGGACATCGCAATCTCTTTCAATTTCACGACCTACTATTGCTTTTTGTTGGTTACCACCGGACATGCTTCTTGAAATTGTAATAGGACCTTGACCAGATCTAATATCATATTTTTCGATTAGCGATTCGGCATTTGCTCTAATATTCTTTCTCTTTAACAAACCATATTTATTTGTATATTCAGGATTGAAATATGTTTGTAATACCATATTGTCTTCCAAAGAGTAATCGAGTACAAGACCATGTTTGTGTCTGTCTCCAGGAATATGAGCAAGTCCAGAATTATTTCTTTTTCTAATTGAAGTATGTGTAATATCTTTACCACACATAATTACAGAACCTGATTTTATTGGTTCAATACCAGTAATACCATAAACAAGTTCAGTTTGTCCATTGCCATCAATTCCGGCAATACATGTGATTTCACCTTTTCTTGCCTGGAATGATACATTGTTAACTGCATTCTTCTTATGAACTTTATCAACAATAGTCAAGTTTTTAACTTCAAGAGCAACTTCACCAGGTTTAGTTTCCTGTTTTTGGACAACAAATTCAACAGGACGTCCTACCATCATGCTACATAATTCTTCTTTTGTTGTGTTAGCAATTTCAACTGTACCGATATATCGACCTTTACGCAAAACGGAACATCTATCTGCAACTTCCATAATTTCATTCAATTTATGTGAAATAAACAAAATAGATTTACCTTCTGCTTTCAAGTTCTTCAAAATCTGCATAAGTTCTGAAATTTCGGCAGGAGTGAGCACAGCTGTAGGTTCATCAAAAATCAAAATATCATTGTCTCTATACAAAGTCTTGAGAATTTCCGTTCTCTGTTGCATGCCGACTGTGATATTTTCAATTTTTGCATCCGGGTCAACTTGCAAACCATAAGCATTTGAAAGCTCAATGATTTTTTCACGAGCCTCTTTGCGTTTTATAAAACCGGCTGTATTTGGCTCGCATCCCAAGATAATATTATCAAGGACACTAAAACACTCTACGAGTTTAAAGTGCTGATGTACCATACCAATACCTAGGGCATTGGCATCGTTAGGGTCTTTAATTTTGACTGGTTTTCCGTCTTTGCGAATTTCACCAATCTCTGCTTGATATAAACCGAAAAGAACTGACATCAAAGTTGATTTGCCAGCTCCATTTTCACCTAGAAGTGCGTGAATCTCTCCACGTTTTAACTGCAAAGTTACATCGTCATTTGCAATAATTCCAGGGAACTTTTTAGTTATATGCAGCATTTCAATTGCATATGGTTGTTCCATATTGTTGTCCGCCTTATATATAAATTTAATAATTTTCGAAATTTAGCGAGGCTATCCTCGAGGTTGAAAAAAGCAAGGGTGTCACGAGGACACCCTTGCGTTGTTCTGTGTCCAGAACATGTTAAGTATTCTAAATAAAACTATTATTTAATGTTACCCTTGTTGTTAACTGTAACGTTAGTAGTTGTAGGGATTGCACTAATGTCATTAGAAACTGTGATCTTGCCACTGAACATATCAGCAACGAGAGCTTTGTAATCATCCATTGTGAATGCATCTTTGAGGAATGATGTTGTTGTTGGAATCTGTACATAGTTGAGAGTTGGATCTGAACCACTTACAAGACCAAGGTTAACGATCTTGCCAGCATATTCTGACCATTTACCACCAACGATGATGTCTGTAAGAGCATCATATGTAGCTGGGTAAAGACCCTTCATAGCTGATGTAACTGTCATGCCTGCACCATATTTAGCATCAATGATTGGCTTCTGGTCAACGTCAACACCAATTACTTTTCCATTAACTTTCTGAGCAGCTTCTGCAGCTGAAGCATAGATACCGCCGCCACAAGCGAATACGATTTCTGTGCCAGTTGAATACCATGTATCCATAACAGCTGTGATATCAGCATCTGCGAAGAACTGGCCACCGTAAACGTAATTGAGATCAACTGTAATACCAAGTTCTTTAGCAGCAGCATCAACACCCTGAACATAACCATGACCGTAACGAACTACGGCTGGAACTGCCATACCACCAAGGAAGCCAAGTTTTGTGTAACCGAGTTTAACAGCTGCATAACCAGCCATGTAACCACAAAGTTCTTCCTGATAGATTGCACAGTAAACATTAGAAAGGTCTACATAATCTTTGATTTCATATTTGTCTGGTTCATAGTCGTAGCCTGGAACTGCAGCTTCAAGAATATCGCCCTTTGATACGTCAAGAGCAATGAACTTAACATCCTTATTCTTTGGAGCAGCTTCAACTATAGCTCCACCAAATGCGAAACCTGGCATAACAATTACGTTATAACCTTCGTCAATTGCTTTATCAATCATAGCAACACGGTCTGTTGTGTTGTCACCAGCTGGTTTGAAGTAAGCAAAAGGAACTTTGTTTGCTTCACAGAAAGCTTTACAAGCTTCATATGTAGTCTGGTTGAATGATTCGTCTGTGATATCACCGTAGTCAGTAATCATAGCTACTTTGTAACTAGTAGTATCACCCTGTTTGTTACCGCATGATGCAAACACGAACATGCAAGCAACAAATGAAATGCAAAGAACAACGCTTAAAAATCTTTTCATTTTCATTCTCCTAATAGGTATAATATTGTATATATTAATATACTGTGATTATTATAAATGCCCTACTCTTTCTTGTCAACAAAAAAAGTAGGGCGTGTTTATTTATTTTTTGGGGGAATTTCATTGTACATCATTAATTCTAAAAGCGAATGGTAACAACTCTCCAAATTTGCAAATTTTTATCTTTTCTGTTGTTCCAAGTACCACTTTAAAATCATCATCACAAAACTCTGCGATTACTTGACGACATACACCACAAGGTGCACACAAAGGAGAAATACTACCACGTCTTCCCCCTGCTATTGCAATGGCAATAAAATCTCTTCTGCCTTCGCTAACAGCTTTTGAGATTGCAGTTCTTTCTGCACATATAGTAGGTGTATCAGTTGCGCTTTCAACATTGCAACCATGGTATACTTTACCATCAGAACAAAGCAATGCTGCTCCAACCATGTAATTTGAATATGGTGCATATGCAAATTCTCTCGCCTTATAAGCCTCTTGCATCAATTCTACATCAGTCATAGTACTTCCTCTAAAAAGCTCTTTCCTATTGTGTCAATTTTTACATCAAGCATATCAGCAACAGTTGCAGCAATATCGGCGAATGTGCTTCTAGTACCTAGATTTACAGGCTTTATCTTCTTTCCTATAAGAATCATTGGTGTGTATTCTCTAGTATGATCCGTAGTCTTAGTATATGAAGGATCACAACCATGATCTGCCGTGATAATTAGTGCGTCATCATCTAACATTTTGTCAACAAAACCGCCAAGCCATTCATCAAATTCTGTCATGGCTTTAGCATAACCTTCAACATCTCTTCTATGTCCATAAAGCATATCGTAATCAACCAAATTCACAAAGCAAAGACCATTAAAATCTTCTTTTTGAATATCTGAAGTTACAGCCATGCCTTCTGTGTTACCATGAGTAAAAATTGTTTTTGTAATTCCTACACCAGCAAAAATATCAGTTATTTTCCCGACCGCGATAACGTCTTTTCCGGAATCTTTTATGGAGTCAAGAACAGTTTTTGAACGTGGTTCCAAAGAAAAGTCATGTCTATTAGCTGTTCTCTTGTAATTACCCGATTCACCAATAAATGGTCTTGCAATTACACGTCCTACAGCATGCTTTCCTGTGAGAATTTTTCTTGCCATACGACAATATTCATATAGAGTTTCACAAGGCACTATGCTCTCGTGAGCCGCTATTTGAAATACGCTATCTGCACTTGTGTATACAATAAGAGAGCCCGTCTTAACATGCTCATCGCCATAATCATTAATGACTTCAGTTCCTGAATATGGAAGATTACACAACACACCTCTGCCAGTAGCTTTTGAAAACTCATCTAGCACTTCCTTTGGAAATCCATTTGGATAAGTTGGAAGTGGTTCAGGAGAATAAACACCCGCAATCTCCCAGTGTCCAATTGTAGTATCTTTACCCATTGAACGTTCTTGAAGTCTTGCTACGGCAGCATATGGTTTTTCTTCTTTTCCAAGAAAATCTTGTCCTTCAATATTACCAATGCCTGCTTTTTTTAGGTTGTTAATCTTAAAATACGGTGATGTTGAAATTGCTTTAAATGTGTGAGTGCCTGCGTCTCCAAATTTTTCGGCATCAGGTGCTTCACCTATACCAGCACTATCCAACACAATTAAAAATACTCTCTTCACTATCGTTCCTCCATTTTTACAGCAACTTCAAGAGCCAATTTCATCATATCTGTAAATGAATTTTGTCTTTCTTCTGCTGTTGTGAACTCTGTTTTAAATAGATGGTCTGAACAAGTGAAAATTCCAAGCGCTTTTTTGCCACATCTTGCCGCATTTGCGTAAAGTGCAGCGCTTTCCATTTCCACTCCAAGAACCCCCATCTTTTTCCAAAGATTTTTTGCCTTCATTTCTTCTGGCAATTCTGCGTCATCACCATAGAATCTATCTGATGAAAGAATGTTTCCAACATGAGTATTGGTGAAACCAAGTTCTTTAGCTGCATCAACAGCAGTTTGCAAAAGAGTGTAATCTGCAATTGGAGCAAATACTCCTGGTAAATGGAATTGAGTCATAAAGTTTGAATCTGTACAAGCGCCTTGCGCAATAATTATGTCTCTAAGATTTACTTTATCAGCATAACCGCCACAAGAACCAACACGGATTATATTATCAACCTCAAAGAAATTATATAATTCGTAAGAATAAATACCAATAGAAGGTATTCCCATTCCACTCGCCATAACACTAACTTTAGTGCCTTTATAAGTACCTGTGTAACCTTGAACTCCACGAACATTGTTTACTAGCACTGGAGATTCAAGAAAAGTCTCAGCAATAAATTTTGATCTTAATGGATCACCAGGCATCAAAACTGTTTTGCCGAAATCTCCTGGTTTTGCATTAATATGAGGTGTAGGATAATTTGCCATTAAATTTATCTCCTATAAAGTTTTAGCGATTTTTACTATACGGCTAGTTCCAAGTCTAGAAGCGCCTAAACTCATGAATTTTTCCGCATCTTCAATTGATCAAATGCCACCAGCAGCCTTGATTTTCACGTTCGGACCAACGTGAGAAGCAAATAATGCAACATCGTCAAATGTAGCTCCTGCAGTTGAAAATCCTGTGGATGTTTTGATGTAATCTGCACCAGAAGCAGTTACAATTTCACACATTTTAATCTTCTCTTCATCTGTTAGAAGACATGTTTCAATAATAACTTTAAGAAGTTTGCCGTTACATGATTTTTTGATTGCTATAATTTCATTCAAAAGATCATCATATTTTTTATCTTTGAGCCAACCAATATTGATAACCATATCAATTTCATCGGCACCATTCTTTACAGCATCTTCAGTTTCAAAGCATTTAACAGCAGTTGTTGAATAACCGTTAGGAAATCCGATAACTGTACAAATGTTTATCTTATCATTGTATGTATCGTTGAGAACAGCACTTGGCTTAATCGCGTCTGTCA
>JAKSVJ010000031.1 GCA_024408015.1 Clostridia bacterium | reverse complement strand
GAGTTTGATAAGGTAGCTTTGAACCTGGATGTATTCCGTTACTATGCAGAAGGATTTCTCTCTGAAACAGGAGAAATCCTCTCTGATGGAGAGAAGAATACATTTGCTGACAGCTCTCTTGTCATGACGCTGGAACTTGCTTCTAGATATTTGACTGACTACCTTTCCGGAGATAAATACTTCAAGGCAAAGTATCCGACTCAGAATCTGGATCGAGCAAAAAATCTGATTGCTCTTGCCAAGGATATGCTTGGAGGTGAGGACTATGTTCTTATCGACGCAGAGGAAAACCAAGAGCTCGCTAGGGAGTACGGCGTTATGCAGGCACCTACATTGGTTGTAGTAAATGGCGAGGAGTTCTCATCATTTGATGACAAAGAAAAGTCAGTTTTGGGTGGAGAGAGAGTTGTTACCACACCGGAATATACTGCCTACCTTAAAATCGCAGAAGGTTGCGACAATAGATGTACCTATTGTGCAATCCCTCTTATTAGAGGCGGATTTCGCTCGAGACCAATGGAAGATATCATAGCTGAAGCTAAAGATCTTGAACAACTAGGTGTCAAAGAGTTGAACTTGATAGCTCAAGATACCTCAAGATACGGACTTGACTTATATGGTGAATATAAACTTGCAGAATTGGCGAGAAAAATCACAGAAGAGACTAAAATTCCGTGGGTGAGATTATTATATTGTTATCCTGATAAAATCACTGATGAGCTTATTGATGAAATGAAAAATAATCCAAGAATTGTTAAGTACTTGGATTTGCCTATTCAGCATATAAGCGATAAGGTCTTGAAAGATATGAATAGACATGGTGATAGCAATACAATTAAGGATACTATAAATCGTGTTAGAGCAGCTATTCCAAATTGCACATTGAGAACTACAGTTATTGTTGGATTCCCAGGAGAAACACAAGAAGATTTTGATGAGCTTTGTGAATTTGTTAAAGAAACAAAATTTGATAGACTTGGCGCATTTACTTATTCAAGAGAAGAAGACACACCAAGTTATGATTTTGATAACCAAATTGATGAGCAAACAAAACAAGATAGATATGACATAATTATGAGAGAGCAGCAACATATTGCAGCAGAGAAGAACGAGCAATTTATTGGTCAAAAAATGAAAGTTCTATGCGAGTCATATGATCAAGTTGCTGAAATCTATTATGGCCGTGGTCAAGGCGACGCTCCAGATATTGACACAAAGGTGTACTTTAAAAATCCAAGTGGTGCTAAACGTATACAACCAGGTGAGTTCGTGACAGTTAGAATTGAAGAAACTGTTGACTACGACTTGCTCGGTACTGCGATTAGATAGGAGGGAATAATGAACACTCCTAATAAATTGACATTAGCAAGAGTAATAATGGTTCCTTTTGTTATGCTATTTATGGTATTTGACTTTGGATTGGGAAATTATTCAATATTGATATCTCTTGCGATTTTTATTCTTGCATCATTGACTGATATGTTGGATGGAAAGATAGCAAGAAAATACAATTTAATTACTACTTTTGGTAAATTCATGGATCCATTAGCGGATAAATTTATGGTTATAGCAACTCTTGTTACTATGTGCGCTGTTAGTGGTAATTCTATATATGGTAAGTTTTTGTTGTTATCAACAGCCATTGTAATATTTAGAGAATTAGCTGTAACATCACTAAGACTCGTAGTAGTTAATGCTGATGGTGTAGTAATAGCTGCGAACTTCTATGGAAAAGCTAAGACAGTAACTCAAATTGCATTTATCATAATAGCAATGTTGGAAACTTTCATGAAGAATCAATTAAGCATTGATTTGATGAGAATACCATCTTATGTGTTGATGGCGGCCATGTCATTTATGACATTAATGTCTGGCATTAGTTATTGTAAAAGTTATTGGAAATATATATCATTGAAATAAGGAGAAAACAAAATGGAAGATAATAAAAATAACGATAAAGACATTCTCACACTAACAGATGAGAACGGAAAAGAAATTGAATTTGAATTTGTGGACTCATTCGAATTTGAAGGAAATGTATATTATGCATTGATTCCTGTAGAAGATAATAAAGATGGAGAATATGTACTTCTAAAATTGGAGAATCCAGAAGCTGAAGAAGGCGAAGAAACAAATTTAGTAACTATCGACGATGATGAAGAATTTGATAGAGTAGCAGACTATTTTGAAGATGCTTATCTATCAGAAATTGACCACGACGAAGAAGGTTAATTGTATTTTTTATCCTGCTACTTGCGTGATGCTTTGCGCAAAAGACCTACGAACTACTCTTGGAAAACGGGATATCTGAGGGAATGCAGGCCTCCCACATTTGTGGACGTTGGAAGCACAAATCCGGTACGAAGTTTACCACCCTTGCTTATGCTAGGGTTCTTTCCTCTGCACACGGAGATGCGGGGTATCTTTTAAAAAAACGCGTTGGACAATAATTGCCTAACGCTTTTTTGATGTCGAATAACACAAAAAATGCTGGGCGAACCCAGCATTTTTGTTATTATTAATTGTTATTAATAATTAGCCGTTAGCTTCAAGTTTGCTCTTGTAGCCTTCGAGCTGTTCGATTGTTGAACCGAATACGATGTAGTCAACTTCAACTTTTGCACCAGCCTTGATATTGTTACGTGAGTCACAAAGATCTGGGTTAGCACGGCTTGCCTTCCATGAATCGAAGTAACCGAGTAGATAGAACTGGAGACCGCCCATTTCTTCTGACAAACTACGTGTCTTGTTGTAGTTGTTGCCACCGAGCTGGTTGATGTAACCATTTTCTTTGTCTACACGAGCTGCTTTATATTCTTCAAATGTCTTGAAGCAGAGAGCAAATGTTTCACCTGTGTAAGCTTCACCATTGTATGTGATGTTTGTTGAACCCCAACCGAAACGGCCAGATGCCATAGCGTTCAAGAGCATGATATCGTAGATATATGTCTTGTATTCTGTTGATTTTTCACATGTGTTAACACCTTCACCGCCCTGGAGGTACAAGTTAGATGTTCTTGTTGTTGTGAAGAAGCTTGGTGATGTAGCGTTAGACCAAGCGAAACCGATCATGTTGTTTGTAGAATCGTTGATAAGACGAATCTTCATGTACTGGTGGTAACCACCCCATCTACCATCTACGCCAACATATCTGTCGTCATAAGGCATCATATCCCATGAACCCCAACCTGGGAAGTAACCATAGTCCTCCCAGTAGTCTTCGTATGAAACGAGACCATTGAATGTGAGAGCGAAGTCAGCAGCTGCTTCTGGTGGATTTTCTGGATCGTATGAAGCTTTAGCCCATACTACCCATGAATCTGGTTTGTAGTCGATCTTGATATAAGCACTGTTATATTCAAGGTGTTCAACGAGCCATTCGTGGTCAGCGTAACCTGTTTCGTCACCTACGAGATCTGTACCGAAGTCAAATCTAGCGTAGATTGGAAGGTATGTACCTTCAGCAGCAGGAGCCTGAGTTGTTGTTGTAGCTTCTGTAGTTGTTGTAGCTTCTGTAGTAGCTTCTGTTGTAGCTTCTGTAGTAGCGTCTGTTCCAGCCTGTGTACCAGCAGTTGTAGCGTCTGTAGCCTGTGTACCAGCTGTTGTAGCATCAGTACCCTGAGTTCCAGCAGTTGTAGCAGCTGTACCCTGTGTAGCAGCTGTTGTAGCATCTGTGCCAGCTGTTGTTCCTGCTGTTGTTGATGCAGCTGTTGTTGTTTCATTGTTTCCACCACAGCTTACAAGTGCAACTGTACCAAGAACCATGATAGCAGCAAGCAAAATAGCCCAAATTTTTTTCATTGGAAAAATTTCTCCTTTTTTAGATTTTTTTGTTTTATATAAAACACAGTAGAAGATAAGCTAGCTCTTCTACTTAATGAATATTTTATCACTTCTATTATAGTTTGTCAATGTAAAAAAACTATCTCGAATTTTGTTGTAAATGTACAAAAAATCGTGGAAGGGCTTAACCTTCCACGATAATTCTCATTTCTTTTTTAATAGATAGCGATCAACTTTATCAACTATGTTATCTGGTATCTTTTTATCTATTGGGAAAATGGCAGCATTAATAAATTTGTCTGACATGATTGCAAGGAAATTACATGTGTTTTCCAAAGCTTCAGCACTCATTATATCAATGATATCTCTTCTACAATGGATTTGAGAGCCACCGTTAGGACATGATCTTATAACGTTGATTCCAGGAATACCTTTGTCTGCGAAAGGAATAGCATCTGAAGAATAAATGTCTTGACGAACACTCATTGGATATCCTAATTCCTTATATAAATATGTAATAGCATTAACAAGAGACTCTTCACCAGTTACTCTATAGTCATCATGTCCGAGTGCTGTTCCTACCATATCTATATTAATGCAAAGACGAATTTTATTGAGTTCGTCTTCGTGAGCAGCAACATAAGCTTTGCTTCCGAGAAGTCCGCGCTCTTCTGAACCAGTCCAAATGAATTTTATTGTTCTCTTTGGTGGATTTGCTACATAGTATCTAAGCATTTCCATTATCATAACTGTACCTGAACCGTTATCAAACATACCATGGCTGAATACAACTGTGTCGTAATGAGCTGTGTATACAACAACCTCGTCTGGATACTCTGTTCCTTTGATTTCTGCAATAACGTTGTGTGATGCAGCTTCACCTTCAGTTTGTTCAAGTGTGAGTCTAACTTTCTTTGGTTTGGAGTTAACGAGACTATATACATCTTTGATTCTCATGCATACTGCGGGGAGAACACCATTTGCTGTATGTCTTGGTCTAAGCATTCTCTCATCAAGGTCCATTTCACTTGGATGATCAAAGTATTGACCTGCAGGACAAACAACGCCTACAACTCCGGCATCGATAAGTTTCTTGAAAGTAGTATCACCAATACCACCATTGAGTATTACAATTTTACCCTTAGCTTGAGCGAGCCATACATCGTCCATGTTCTCAACATAGATACACTCAGCTTCGATACCATCTTTAGCTGCGTTTCCAGAAAAACCATAACCTGTAACAGTATACTCTTTGTACTTTGGTTCAAGCACTTCGAATTTTGCTGTTTTTATTTCATATCTTGGTGCATTGAAAGCTTCAACAACTGGTTCAATTCCCAATGATTTGATTTCGTTGCAAATTACTTCAGCGCCCTTAGCTTCTCCTTCGAAAGTTGATAATCTTTCAAAGTTAAGGCTCTTAAGCATTGAATACATTCTTTTTCCGCTTATTTTCATTATTTAATTACCTCTCTTAGGTTGTGATGCATCTACCTTACTACTTTTAATTATACATGTCAAGGTGTTTAGTGAATCGTGTAAAAAAAACAACGAACTTGCATTGTGCGATGTCCTCATTAAAAAGTTGACATTAAAATCTTTACGTGCTAAAATCAACACAACTACGAAGAAGGAGGGAAATCATGCTTGATATTATTAATAAGGAAAAGCTCAAAAGTTTAGATCAAAAACAAATTGGTCAGCTTTCTGATGAAATTAGACAAACAATAATAAATACAGTGTCTAAAAATGGTGGCCATTTAGCATCAAATTTGGGCCTTGTGGAAGCAACTATTGCTTTGCATAGAGTATTTGATTTCCCAAATGACACTTTGATTTTTGATGTTGGACATCAAGCTTACACGCATAAACTATTGACCGGTAGATATAGTGAGTTTTCTACATTAAGACAGTTCAATGGTTTGTCTGGTTTTACAAATAGGGAAGAGAGTAATTACGATTTTGTTACTGCTGGCCATAGTGGTACAGCATTGTCTATCGCTTTGGGCAAAGCAGAAGCCAACAGATTGCAAAGTAATGACAACTATGTTGTTGTGGTTATTGGTGACGGTTCTTTTACAAACGGAATGACATTCGAAGCATTGGACGCTTGTGCATCCAGTAAGAATATAAAATTAGTTATCGTTTTGAATGACAATGAAATGTCAATATCAAAGAACGTTGGCGGTTTGTCCAACCATTTTTCTAGAGTAAGATCGAGTAGAAAATATTATGACTTTAAACGAGGCACAGAAAGAGTTCTTGCAAAAATTCCGCTAGTAGGTAAAGGACTTGCTATTGTACTTAAGAAGATTAAAGATATAGCAAAACGTTTTGCAGTAGGTAATACCGTCTTTGATAGTTTGGGAATAAACTACATGGGAACTGTCGATGGTAATAACGAAAGTAGACTTGAGGAAGTATTCACTGAAGCCAAACGTAGATCAACTTCATGTATTATTCATATAACAACAAAAAAAGGAAAAGGATACAGTAAAGCAGAAGAGAGACCGGATCAATATCATTCTGTTAGTCCGTTTGAATTGGAGAATGGTCTAAATTCTTCTAGCGGAGGATTCTCGCAAGAATTTGGAAATGCTCTTGTCAAAGAAGCTGAGGAGAATGATAAGATATGCGCAATAACAGCAGCGATGCGTGATGGAACAGGGCTAACTGAATTTGCTAAGAAGTATCCGGATAGATTCTTTGATGTTGGAATAGCAGAAGAGCACGGAGCTACATTTAGTGCAGGTCTTGCATTAAGTGGTTATATTCCGGTTTTCGCGGTTTATTCTACATTCTCACAAAGAATTTTCGACCAAGTTATTCACGATGTATCACTTCAAAAAGCACATGTGATTTTTGCACTTGATAGGGCAGGACTTGTTCCACAAGGTGGTGTTACTCATCATGGTGTATTTGATGTGGCCATGCTCTCTTGTGTACCTAATATTAATATATACTCTCCGAGTACCTATGATGAACTAAGAAAATCTCTTCATGAAGCTATCAGTGGCGAAGGTGCATATGCTATTCGTTATCCAAAGGGAAAAGAAATTATTTGCGATAATCTAGATTGTGGAAATGATGATATTAAATATACAACAGATGAAACTAAAGAAATTTCTATAATAACTTATGGAAGAATAACAAATGCCGTAATTGAAGCTAGTAAGCAATTCGATAATGTTAAAGTAGTTAAGCTGGTTAAAATTTTGCCATTAGATGTTGATTATATCCAAAAATTAATATCAGGGTCTAGTCGAATAATAGTGTTCGAAGAGGGCATGGAAAACGGAGGAATTGGAGAAAAAATTGCTTCGAATTTTGGCAATGTGGAACTATATGCAATCAATGATTTTGTGCCTCATGGAGACTATAAAAATCTTGATAGAGTCCTTGGATTTGATAAAGACAGTGTTTCTAAAATTATACTCAAAAAATAATGCTTTGGGACGGTCATTTGTCCGGTCTATTTTGCTTGATAGAGCTTACAAAATCAACAATTATACACATGTATAACATTGTTTTTGGTTATTTTGCCAGAAAAACGAAAAAAACAAAAAATACTATATATTGTGATAAAAGTCACTTGACATACACTATATATTGACTTATAATAAAAGCACACCAAGGTTAGTAATCCTGGTGTTGTTTTTTTGACTCTACAGAATAAATACAATTGTATAAAATAAAAAATGGTAATAATTTGATTTTTGTAAAGTCTAAAAATGCAGGTGACAGCTAGATAATATTGATGTGTAGAAAATAAGACACAATATTTGGTGGTTTTGACGATTGACGATACACAATATATTGATTTATAATGTCACCACGTTTTAAATAGTTATTCTATAAATTTTCGGTTTATTGTGAATAGATTATCGTTATCTATATTTAGGGGTGAGTAGCATGAAAGTCATTAAAAGGAATGGGTCAGAAGTAGAATTTACGCTAGAAAAAATCATTGCAGCTATAACAAAGGCAAACGAGGCTGTTGAAGAAGAGGCAAGAATGACAACTCTTCAAATTCGTCGTATTGCAGATGCAGTTGAGCTTAGTTGCATACGTATGAATCGAGCTCCAAGTGTAGAAGAAATTCAGGATTTAGTTGAGTCACAGATCATGGCTCATGGAGCATATGAAGTAGCAAAAAAATATATCACATATCGTTATACAAGAGCACTTGTTCGTAAGTCAAATACAACTGACGATAAGATCCTCAGTTTGATTGAGTGCTGCAACGAAGAAGCTAAGCAAGAAAACTCAAATAAGAATCCAGCTGTTAACAGTGTACAACGTGACTACATGGCTGGTGAAGTTAGCCGTGATATCACTGAACGTATCCTTCTTCCTGAGGATGTTGTTAAGGCTCATAAAGAAGGTATCATCCATTTCCATGATGCTGACTACTATGCTCAACATATGCACAACTGTGACCTTGTTAACCTTGAAGACATGCTTCAAAACGGAACTGTTATTTCAGGTACAATGATTGAGCGTCCACATAGTTTTTCAACCGCTTGTAACATTGCAACACAGATTATTGCTCAAGTAGCAAGTAACCAATACGGCGGTCAGAGTATATCATTGACACACTTGGCACCATTCGTTCAAGTGAGCAGAGATAAGATCCGTAGACTACTGAAGGCAGAACTAGATGATGCTGGTGTTACAGTAACAAACGAAAAGTTTGATTCCATGGTAGAAACAAGAGTACGTGAAGAAGTTAGCCGAGGCGTTCAAACAATTCAATATCAAGTTGTAACTCTTCTTACAACAAATGGACAAGCTCCATTTGTAACAGTATTCATGTACCTTGGCGAAGCTAAGAATGAACAAGAAAAGAAAGACCTTGCTATCATCATCGAAGAAATGCTCAATCAGCGTTATATCGGTGTTAAGAATGAGGCTGGAGTTTATATCACACCAGCATTCCCTAAGCTAATCTATGTTTTGGAAGAACAAAACATTCATGACGATTCACCATATTTCTATTTGACAAAACTTGCTGCAAAATGTACAGCTCGTCGCATGGTTCCAGATTATATTTCAGAAAAGAAAATGTTGGAACTCAAAGTTGACAAGAACGGTGAAGGTCACTGCTATACATGTATGGGCTGCCGTAGTTTCTTGACTCCTTATGTTGATGAAAATGGAAAGCCAAAATATTATGGTAGATTTAACCAAGGTGTTGTAACACTAAACCTTGTTGATATAGCGCTTAGTTCAGGTGGCAACCAAGAAAAATTCTGGGACATCTTTAATGATAGACTTGAACTTTGTTATCGTGCTCTTATGTGCCGTCACAATAGACTAAAAGGCACACTTTCTGATGCTGCTCCAATTCTTTGGCAGTATGGTGCACTTGCAAGATTGAAGAAAGGTGAAA
>JAKSVJ010000030.1 GCA_024408015.1 Clostridia bacterium | reverse complement strand
TATTCTTAATTTCCTCTTTCATGTTATTGATTGTCGTTGAAAGAGTTCCTATTTCATCATCAACTTTTACATTTGCATCTTCATCATAATTTCCCTGTGAAATCTTTTGAGATACTTCTGTAAGTTCCTTAATAGGAGTTGTAATGGCTTTTGACAGGAAGAATGACAATGCGATTGCTACTGCCATTCCGGCAACAAGTGTTTCCACAAGCACTCTAAAAATCATTGATGTGAACTCTTTTGCATCATCGTTTGAGTCTTTTATATATACAATACAAGATGCATTTTCATCACCTATGTAATAAGCATAATCAGAATATCCGGTTTGATTATTATTCGCTTTTCCAACTGTACCTGACATTGCTGTCAAAATATTAGGGGTAATCTCTAGACTTGCGCCCAAACTACTATCTGAACCATCAAGAAAACCACCATTAGCATCTAACACATAATAGTTACGATAGTTATCTATTCCCAAGCTTCCTGAGTAAGCTCTTAAAATTTCTTTTATTCTTGTTATATAGTCACTACTAGAAACTGCACTATTTAATTCTTTTACAAGTTCGCCTTCACTGTTAAAAGCTAAATCCATTGTTGAAGAGAACTCGCTATTATAGTAGTTGAAAGAACCAACGACCATAACGATACCAAGGGCTGCCATCAAAGTGATTGTAAATATAACGAATATAAGAATTATTTTGAATTGTAATCCCTTATACAAAGTGAATTCTCCTTTATTGTGTTATATACCAGCCTTTTGTTCTCTTTGTTAAAATGTATACTGGTTCGGATGGGTTTTCTTCGATTTTTGAACGTAATCTTGTGATTGTTACGTCAACTGTTCTCATATCACCATATACAACATCATATTCCCATACTTTCTTGTATAATTCTTCTCTTGAGAATACTTCTTCAATATGAGTTGCAAGAAATAGGAGAACTTCATATTCTTTGTTTGATAGTTCAATCTCCTTGCCACCCTTAGTAACAGCATACTTTTTAGTATCGATAACTAAATCTCTGATGACAATCTTATCTTTGTCTTCTTTCAATTTTGTCTCAACAACTTCACCTGAAAATCTACGGATGTTTGCTTTTACTCTTGCTAACAAAATATTAATTGAGAAAGGTTTTGTCACATAATCGTCTGCGCCCAAATCCAATCCAAGAATCTTATCGATTTCATCTTCTCTAGCTGTAACCATGATGATTGGTGTGTCGAGTGTTTTTCTGACATTTTTGCACACTTCAAACCCGTCCATGCCAGGAAGCATGATATCTAGCAAAATTAAATCAAAATTTCCAGTCAATGCCTTTTCTAGTCCTGTTTTACCGTCATAGGCAGCATCTGTTTCGTAACCGGCTAAATTTAAGTTAACTGTCAAAATTTTTGAGATTTGTTTTTCGTCCTCAATTACGAGTATTTTCTTCTTATCACTCATTTGTACTACCTCCACCAATTATTTCTCCGCATTCAGACGGAGTTAAAATATATAGACCACGGTCATTGAGATTATTCAATAACCCGCAAATATCGTCAACATTTTCGCTAGTAATTGTTATAGCGATTTTTTTCTTTTCGTTTTGAAGTTTATTAATGTTTTGTATTTCTTCACTGCCACTTATATATGTATCAACATCCCAAATATAGTAATAGTCGTTAAGACTCATATCTTCGAGTCCAATAATCAATCTTGATGTTGTTTTTACTACATATTTTTGATACATCAAAGCTTCTTGTATTGTTTCTATGCTATCAGTATAAATACCAAATCTTAATCCATAAGATGCAGATTTCATTAATGCAGAAGCATAATCCTGATTGTAAGTAACGTTGCTATTAAAAAACGTTGATACAAAGCAATTGTTTTTAGACAAAGTACTCAAAACCTTATCAAAAGGTGATTCACCTGTTGAACAGTTCAATATTGATACATCATCCACAATAAAACAAATGCTTAAAGGTACTGATTCTGTTGCAAATGAAAGACTACATGTTACTGAAAAACTCAATATTATCAAAGCTATAGCTATCAGTCTTATAGTTTTTTTCAAGAGTATTCTCCTATTTTTGATAATACAAAATGTAATTAACTGCCAAATCAACAACTAGTCCATAACTTTGAACTCCTAGAGGTTGATTTTGTGATTGAATATACGCATTATTTACCGCATCTGTAACGTTTGCTACTTTGTTCTCTCTATACTTATCAAAGAATTTTGAAAACGATGTAAGTTCTGCTCTTATACGCGAATCTTCTGCCATTCTCACTTCTCTCCAAAGATCTTGATCTGCTCTACTAAGTTGAGCAATCACATCTCTGTATATTTCCAAATGGCCAGAATATCTTATGTATGGATCTTTACTATTTGTACATATCAAGAATGCTGCAAAATCAGCCTCTTCCTCTTTTCCAACACCTCTTTGATGCATCATCTCATGAGCAGTAGTTGAAATAACAATAAAATCCGGATAATTGTTATTGACATTTGCTTCCCCGGTGAAGAAAGAATATACACCGGATAAATGTGTGTATGTGAAAGGCTCACTTGTTATGAGAAATTTGCTTCTTGAATACATATTTTGATATGCAGGATATTTTTCGCAAAAGGCAGATATATCCTCATTTAGGATATCATTCATTGCTTTAAAAGTGTATGGCATAACCGAACTTCCATCACCTAGGAAGTACACATCATCCATATCCTCTAGTATCAATTCTTGCAGCTTTAATGCTGCTGTTCTTAACTCATATGGAGATATGTCTCTACGAACCATTCCTACGTTTTCTTCAATTGAAACTCCATAATATGAAGATTCATATCCAAAAATAAAGCCACTAAAAATAACACATGCTATGCTTAATATCAAGCTGAGAAATCTAATCAATGACTTCTTTGATTGTTTAGCTTTTCGAACAATCAAAATAATTAATAAAGCAAGTAAAATTGGGGATGCAAATATAATAAATTCGACAAATGAAAAAGGGAAAATATTTGTTAATTGAGTTAGTATAAACCTGATTGCTCGACCAGTGGTTCTGTTTAAAAATTCCGAGAATGCTACACTTCTGACAATTATAGACCATGCTATAAATGATACCAACATAAGGGCTACACAAACCCACGCCCATATCGGAAAATATTCTTTAATTCTCTTACATGTATCTTTGAACTTTCCCATGTCTAATCTCCCTCTTTTCGCATACTATTACATAATACATCTTATCATACGTGGTTACTGATTTCAATAGTTAAGGCAAACGAAATCCCAAATTTAGTGAAGAACTAAAAAGTATACCTTTTGACGCTCCTTTTGACGCCCTAATCATTGAAGTATATATTATTATATGATATAATGTAGTTTGGGATTAGATGCGAAAGGAGTTTTGTATGGAAAACAAACCATTTAAGTTGGTAAGCGCTTTTAAGCCAACGGGAGACCAGCCCGAGGCAATCGAGCGTCTTACAGAGGGTGTTCTTCGTGGCGATAAAATGCAATCACTTGTTGGTGTAACCGGTTCTGGTAAAACATTCACTATGGCCAACATCATTAAAAACGTTAATAGACCAACAGTCGTTCTAGCACATAATAAAACTCTTGCTGCTCAACTTTGTTCGGAATTTAGAGAGTTTTTCCCTGAAAACGCAGTTGAGTATTTCGTATCATATTATGATTATTATCAGCCTGAAGCATACATTCCAGGAAAAGATGTTTATATCGAAAAAGACGCAATGATTAATGATGAAATTGACCGTTTGAGACATAGCGCAACATCAGCTCTATTTGAACGCCGTGACGTTATTATTGTATCCAGTGTTTCGTGTATTTATTCTCTGGGTGATCCTTCAGAATATCAGTCTCTTGTATTATCTTTAAGAGAAGGTATGCAAGTTAGAATGGAAAAGGTTATTGATAAGCTTATATCAATCAACTATACAAGAAATGACCTTTCTCTAATGAGAGACAAATTTAGAGTAAAGGGTGACACAATTGATATAATGCCAGCTTCTTGGAAACATGCTTTAAGAGTTGAATTCTTCGGTGATGAAATTGACAGAATCCTAGAATTTGACCCAGTCACTGGCGAAAAAATCGCGAGAATTAGTTGCATTGGAGTTTATCCGGCATCACACTACACAACATCATCAGAAAAACGCGAAGAAGCTTTGAATGAATTGTTTGAAGAAATGCAAGAACGTGTCGAGTTTTTCAAAAGTCAAAACAAGCTCATTGAAGCTCAAAGAATAGAAGAAAAGACAAAATATGACATAGAAATGATTAGGGAAATTGGTTTCTGCTCTGGCATTGAAAACTACTCTAGAGTTTTATCAAGAAGACCTGCAGGCTCAACACCTTACACATTACTTGATTATTTGCCTGATGACTATTTATTGTTTGTTGATGAATCACATGTTACTCTTCCCCAAGTTCGTGGTATGAGTGGTGGTGATAGAGCAAGAAAAGAAAATCTCATAGATTATGGATTTAGACTTCCATCAGCTTTTGACAATAGACCTTTGTTCTTCAATGAATTTGAAAAAAAGATGAATCAAGCAATCTTTGTCAGTGCTACCCCAGGAGACTACGAAAAAAGCCATTCAACGCAGCGAGTCGAACAAATCATAAGACCTACAGGACTTGCAGATCCTAACGTTATCGTAAGACCTGTTGAAGGTCAGGTTGATGATTTGATGGGCGAAATCAAGCAACGTGCTGCCAAAAATGAGCGTGTACTTGTCACAACATTAACAAAGAAAATGGCAGAAGACATTAGTGAATATCTCGAACTCAACGGCCTCAAGGTCAAATATATTCACCACAATGTAGAGATAATGGAAAGACAAGAACTCATTAGAGACTTGCGTCTAGGTGTGTACGATGCTTTAATTGGTATCAACCTATTGAGAGAAGGCCTTGACATTCCTGAAGTTTCACTTGTAGCCATACTCGATGCTGACAAAGAAGGCTTTTTGCGATCTGATACATCATTGATTCAAACAATTGGACGTGCGGCTAGAAATGTTGATGGCACTGTCATTATGTATGCTGATACAGTTACAGGTTCAATGGAACGTGCAATAAATGAAACAAAGCGTCGCCGTGATATACAACTTGAATACAACAAGAAAAACGGTATTACACCAAAATCAATCAAAAAAGAAATTCGTGATATTATTGAAATCACGAAAAAGGAAACAGACGAGAAACGTCATATGACAAAGTCTCAAAAAGAAGAATATATCGCAAAACTCGAGTCAGAAATGCGTGCAGCAGCTTCAAAACTTGACTTCGAGACAGCAGCAGCTTTAAGAGACAAGATTATTAAGATAAAAGCACAGAAATAGGAAAAAGATGTCACATTATATAAGCATTAAAGGTGCCAGAGAGCACAACCTAAAAAACATAGATATCGACATTCCGAGAGATTCACTCGTAATCATCACCGGTCTTTCCGGCTCCGGCAAATCATCCCTCGCATTTGACACTATATATGCAGAGGGTCACCGTAGATTCGTTGAATCATTGTCTTCATATGCAAGAATGTTTCTTGGACAATTAGATAAGCCAGATATTGACTCAATTGAAGGACTATCTCCTTCTATATCAATTGACCAAAAAACAACATCCAAAAATCCAAGATCAACAGTTGGAACAGTAACTGAAATATATGACTATTTGAGATTGCTTTTTGCGCGCACTGGTATACCACACTGCCCTGTTTGTGGAAAAGAAATTGTAGCTCAACCTACTGACGCAATCATAGACAAAATCATGGAACTAGATGAAGGAACCAAGTTCATGGTTTTGGCTCCAATAGTTCGTGGCAAAAAAGGTATGCACGAAAAAGTGTTCGAAGATGCCAAAAAATCCGGTTACGTAAGAGCAAAAATCGATGGAAGCATCTACATGATGGATGAACTTCCAAAATTAGATAAGAATATAAAACACAACATCGACATTGTTGTCGACCGTCTATCAATGAAAGAAGACATTCGCAGAAGACTTGCTGACTCAGTTGAGTCTGCACTTAAGCTTGCTGATGGTATAATGTCTGTTTATTTAGTTGATAGTGACGAAGAATTAGAGTTTTCACAACACTATGCTTGTGATGAACATGGTGTGAGTATTAGTGAACTCTCACCAAGAATGTTCTCTTTCAATAACCCTTTTGGTGCATGTGATAAATGTGCCGGAATCGGTGAATTGCAAATCATGTCATATGATAAAATCATCCCTGACAAATCACTATCGCTCAAAGATGGTGCTTGCGTAGTCAATGGATTCAAATCTCTTGACGAAGAATCATGGATGGGACCATTGATAGAAGAAGTTGGCAAAAAATACGGTTTCAGTATTGATATGCCAATAAAAGACTACTCTCAAGATGCTTTAGATATTCTCCTCGGAGGTGCTGGAAATGAGCATTTCCATGTAATACGCACATATTCAGGAGAAACTTATGACCAAAGAGTTACTTGGAGAGGTATTATTCCAATAATAGAAACAAGAATGGCTCAAATGCCAAATCATGATTATTATGCTGATTTTATGGACTATATTCCATGTCCAAAATGTCACGGAATGAGACTCTCAAAAGAAGCTTTGGCTGTTACTGTTGCTAACAAAAATATAGATCAAGTATGTTCTTATAATGTTTCTAAATGTCTTGAATTTTTTAACAATTTGGAACTTGACGGTCAAAAATCAGTCATAGCTAAAGAGATTGTTAAAGAGATTAAGTCAAGACTTGGATTTCTAGAAAGTGTCGGTCTTGGATATCTCACTTTATCAAGAAAAGCGGGATCTCTTTCTGGTGGTGCAGCTCAACGTATTCGTTTGGCAACACAAATTGGTTCTGCGCTTGTTGGAGTACTATACATACTTGATGAGCCTAGTATCGGTCTTCACCAACGTGACAACTCAAAGCTTATAGCTACTCTAAAAAAACTACGAGATATTGGAAACAGTGTAATCGTCGTTGAACACGATGAAGAAACAATGTTAGAATCTGATTATTTGATTGATATAGGCCCAGGCGCTGGTATTCATGGTGGAAATGTTGTTGCAGCAGGCACACCAAAGGAAGTAATGGCAAACCCAAATTCAATCACCGGTCAATATCTAAGCGGTGCTTTAAAAATTGAAGTTCCAAAAACCAGACGTCAAGGAAACGGAAAGTCAATAACAGTAGTTGGAGCTAAAGAAAACAACCTAAAAAATATCACAGCAACATTCCCTCTTGGTAAGTTCGTATGTGTAACAGGTGTTTCTGGTTCTGGAAAATCTTCTCTTGTAAACTCTATACTTAAAGCTAGACTTGAAAGAGATTTGAATAGAGCGCTTTCAAGACCTGGTAAACATGATGACGTAGTTGGTATTGAAAATCTTGATAAGGTTATATCAATTGACCAAAGCCCAATTGGTAGAACACCTAGATCAAACCCGGCAACTTACACAAATCTATTTACAGATATTAGAGAGTTGTTCGCAATGACTCCAGAAGCCAAAGCTAGAGGATATACTCCAGGCAGATTCTCCTTCAACACAAAAGGAGGAAGATGCGAAGCTTGTGAGGGTGATGGTGTTAAAAAAATAGAAATGCACTTTCTACCGGACGTATATGTAACTTGTGATTTTTGTCATGGCAAACGCTATAACAAAGACACATTAGCTTGTAAATACAAAGGAAAAAGTATTAGTGACGTATTAGACATGTCAGTTGAAGAAGATCTTGCATTTTTTGATAGCATTCCTAAAATTTCTAAGAAACTTAAAACTCTATACGATGTTGGCCTAGGCTATATAAAGATTGGTCAACCTTCCACCACACTATCTGGTGGCGAAGCACAAAGAGTTAAGCTAGCAACTGAATTATCAAAATATGCAACAGGTAAAACAATGTACATTCTTGATGAGCCTACTACAGGTCTTCACTCTGCTGATGTACAAAAATTACTTGATGTCCTAAATAAGTTATGTGATAACGGAAATAGCATTGTCGTTATCGAGCATAATCTCGATGTTATAAAGTCCGCTGACCATATTATTGACCTTGGCCCAGAAGGTGGAGACGCAGGTGGTACTATCATTGCAACAGGTACACCTGAAGAAGTTGCAAAGTGTAAAAAATCATACACAGGTCAATACTTGGCAAAAATCTTGTGAATTTAAAATTTGTTCACAATTTGTGCATACTTTTTAATGTCTTTTGTGATACAATATAGAAAACAGTGAAACAATTTGATAATTTCTTGGAGGTAAAATGAAATCACCGTTAAAAACTATAATTTTTTACGTAGCAATTATCGCAATTGTAATTATATTAGCTTCCACTCTTCTTGGTAACCTTGGAAAGGCCAATACAATTAATTACAGCGATATTATTGATATGTTTGCAAAAGATGAGGTTACTCATTTTGAAATTAGTGCAAAAAACGTATTAACAGTTAAAAATGTTAATGGAAAAACATATACAAAAGTATTACGTAGCCCTGACTTATTCCTTTATGATATTGAATCATATTTGCAGGATAGACTCGATGGAAATACAAAACTTGAAAGTTATGAGATAGCTGAACCTCAACAAACATCTTGGTTCATGTCATTCCTTCCATACATCATAATGACAGTTCTCATATTCGGTCTATGGATCTTTATGATGAATAGAGCCGGTGGTGGTTCCCAAATTCAAAACTTTGGTAAATCTCGTGCAAAGCCAACAATAGATTTAAAGAATGCAGTTGCCGATGTTGCAGGTGCTGACGAAGAAAAAGCCGAACTTGTTGAAGTTGTTGAATATTTGAAAAATCCACAAAAGTTCACAAAGCTTGGTGCAAGAATCCCTAGAGGTGTGCTCCTTGTAGGCCCTCCCGGAACTGGTAAAACTCTTCTCGCAAAAGCTGTAGCTGGTGAAGCTAACGTTCCTTTCCTTTCCATTTCCGGTTCAGACTTCGTTGAAATGTATGTCGGTGTTGGTGCATCTCGTGTTAGAGACTTATTCGAAACAGCAAAGAAAGCTGGTTCTAGTATCATCTTTATCGATGAAATTGATGCCGTAGGTCGTCATCGTGGTGCTGGTCTTGGTGGTGGTCATGATGAACGTGAACAAACTCTCAACCAGTTGCTTGTTGAAATGGATGGATTTAGTAGACATGATGGCGTTATTGTTATCGCTGCTACAAACAGACCTGACATACTCGACCCTGCGCTTCTACGTCCAGGAAGATTTGACAGAAGAATTACAGTTGGATATCCAGACATCAAAGGTCGTGAAGATATACT